>NZ_JAQTUH010000004.1:33182-272672 GCF_028710345.1 Sulfuricurvum sp.
CAACGCTTCCTGTTCCGGTCAAGATGAGTTCATCCGCCCCTGTCCCTACAGCAATTGTATCGGTTGATGCCAAGTCTGCTTGGCGCATTGTGATTGTATCCGCCCCGGTTCCGGTCGTGATACTCATATCAGCATCTACGGTTGCAGTTGAGAGATTAATTTGTACAGCATTTGCCCCGGCAGCAGATGCATTAACGGTTCGGATATATCCTCCGCTCGCTGTTTTTATCGCTTCATCTCCGAGGGTCAATGTGTGTGCGCCTGTGCTGGTCAACGTTAGTTTTTCCACATTCGTCACATTAGCGAAATTGGCATCTACCAACGTTGCAACACCACTAATTTTTAACTCATCCGCTGTCCCTACACCACCATCGATAGTATCTGTATTGGCATTGGTAAAATTCGTATTAGATATGATAATAATATCATCGCCCAATCCAGCATTTACCGTATTCACACCGCTACCGAGAGTAATAGTATCATTTCCGACTGAGGTATTGACTGTAACACTGCTCGTAATAGCGCTTACATCGATTGTCGATGTTTTCGTACCTGTTGCGGCAGTCGCATTTACTGTTACATCTGTTCCAATTCCATTAGCGACCGTTAATACGTTAGTATTATCACTCAATTTGATCGTATTGATTCCGCTAAGACCTGCTTGTAATGCCGTGTTTGTTAAATTCACGGCATCTGTGAACTCTAATATATCCGATCCTCCTAGACCCAATGCAATAGAATCAGTAGCACTCAAATCAGCAGAAGACATAACAACGGTTTCATTTCCAGCACCACCGTTGATTGTTACATCTTTTCCACTTAATCCGCCGATATCAATCGAAATATTATGGGTAGCAACTGATGCCGTAGCGTCTACGATCAAAAGATTATTCGCTTTTGCGTTAGCACCAAGTGCAATCGTTTGGTCGGTTGCACTATCACTCAATTTGATTGTTTCAATCGTTTTTACATTTACAAGCATTGCATCGGTGATTGCAGCAGTATCGGTGATTTTAAGAACATCTGCAGTTCCTCCATCCCCATTGATATGATCTGCTCCGGTCAAATAACCACTCGCTATTTCAATAGTATCATTTCCGCTTCCAGCGTTGATCGTATCAATCCCTTGCCCCATTTTAATCGTATCATCACCACTTCCTGCATTGACGGTTACTGCTGTTGTCATGCCAGTGGCATTGATTGTTGCACCATTGGTAAGTACAGTAGTATCTACCGTATTGACCCCGGCTAATGATGCATTTGCTGCGATTGTTACCGATTGACCGGTGCCATCCGTCATTAATTTCAGTGTTTCAATCCCAAGCGTGCCAGCATTATTAAATTGTGAATCAATAATTGTCGCTGTACCTGAGATTTGTAGGACATCCGCTCCGTCTCCGGCATTAATAGCGTCTCCACTAGTAAAACTAGCCGCTGTGATTTTGATCGTATCTGCTCCACTACCACTATTTATCGTATTTGCTCCACTTCCCAAAGTAAGAACATCATTCCCTCCAGCAGTAGTGATCGCTAACGCCCCCGCTTGCAACGTTGCATCAACCGTTACTGCTTGAGCATAGGTGATTGCTGAACCATCAACACTATTAAATTTACCGTCTGCCAATGTCACCGTTTGTATTGCATTAACATTAGCAAGTTTCAACGTTTCAAATCCGGTAAGTCCGCTCATGTCACCCGCTACTAATCCTGCAGCAGTTGTGAGTTCTAAGACATCCGTTCCACCACCCACATTGATAAGATCAGCTGACGATATATCTGCTGATTTTATTTTGATTGTATCGGCACCGGCACCTGTTGTTACTTTTGTATTAGCATTCGTACTTGCTTGTGAAAGGTCTACTGTCACTTTATTGGTTCCTGTGAGCGCAGCAACTACCTCTGTAATTCCACTTCCCCCATTGATAGCTTCATCACCGATCACAATGCTTTGGTTGTTAGCATCAGCAAGTATTATTTTCTCTACATTAGTGATATTGGTAAAATTCGCATCGAGCAAACTAGCTGAACCGCTCAAAATAATAGTATCATTTCCGATACCGCCATCAATCGTATCACCGGAATTAAGTGTTGCGGCACTAACATATATCACATCATTACCATCACCAGCACTAATCGTATTATTGGAAGTACCTGCGGTGATCGTATCGACACCACTTCCTCCATTAATAGTAATGGCTCCGCTATAGCCACCAGCATCGATTGTATTCAAACCTGTAGTTGTAGAAGCATCCACGGTCGTAATACCGTTGGCTTTTGCATGAGTATCTGCAACCGTAACCGATTTATCACCTGTGCCACTCAATTTGAGCGTTTCAAAACCGGTTATTGCTGTGAGTTTCGCATCTGTGATAGCAGTTGTACCAGTAACCTCAAGAATATCGGTTCCGGCACCACCGACCAGTGTATCAGCATTAGCATCCGCCAATGCCGCACTAGTCATAATTACCTTGTCATTACCTCCACCCATATCGATTGTATTAACACCATTTCCAATCGTAACAATATCGGCACCTGTACCTGTTGTAATATTTAACGCATTGGTAAACGTATGTGCATCAACGGTAACGACACCGGTAATTGTGGATGCATCTACGGTATTTAATGTTGCACTATTGGCTAGTGTCAATGTTTGTGCATCAGTTTTTGTAGCATCATTGAGACTGATTTTTTCAAAACCGCTAACTCCCGTAAAGAGACTTGTATCCAAATTAACCTGATCAATAAATTCAATCGTATCGGTTCCATTACCCCCGATATATGTATCGCTAGCTGTCAGCTGTGCCGCTTTCGTTTTAATCGTATCAGCTCCGGTTCCTCCCGTAAACTTTAGGTCCATATCACTACTCATAGAGGAAAGATCCACTGTTACATTTGTTGCAGCTGCCCCATTGATCTCTTTAATCCCATCTCCAGCATGACGGGCCAAATTTCCCAATGTCAAAGATTGATCATTCCCCGCACCCAACTTGATAATTTCAACGCTATCAACATTTGTAAATGCGCTATCGACTAATGTCACTGCACCGACAAACTCTATTGTATCATTTCCGAGATTCCCATGAATAGTATCACCACTTGTGAGTTCCCCCGCAGCTATTTTGAATGTATCATCACCATAACCACTATTAATAGTCATCCCAACATCAGTTGCCATACCGCTCATATCAATGCTTAACGTTTTTCCTGTACCCATAATAGTCGCATCAATGGTACGGATTCCCGCATTGAGTGCTTTATCTCCAAGTGCCACATCTTGATTAGCATTAACATCTAGTTTTAATGTTTCAACATTACGTACCAATGTAAAATCAGCATCCGTAAGTGTCCCGCTTGTAGCAGTAGTGATCTCTATAGTATCACTATTTCCTCCACCATCAATACTATCCGCCGCAGTCAATTCTGCAGCATCGATTTTGATCACATCATCTCCGCCACCAAGATTTAATGTATTCGCTTGTGCATTTGCAGCTAAGGTAATAGTCTCAATACCTGCTCCACCGTTGATAAGAGCAGCAGCAGTGAGGGCAGAGAGGGTAATATTAGCACCGCCTGTACCAATAACGTCAACATTACTCAACGATTGTCCACCAGCGATAGTTCCAAGTGTTAAATTATAGAGACCAGTTCCGCTCAATTGAATCAATTCTATATGTGAAACATTCGTAAATGCCGCATCACTAATGTTTGTTGAAGAAGAAGTAATCTCCAATGTATCTCGTGTTGTTTGAGATCCTCCATCAATCGTATCTCCACTATTGAGATAATCGCTCGATATTTTAATAATATCATCCCCTGCACCAGTATTGATCGTATCATTACCATGTCCGGCAGTAATAATATCTGCTCCTCCCGTTCGATTCACCGTTCCTACAGTCGAGATATTGACATTAGTACTCATCGCCGAAGCATCAATGGTAATACTACCATTTGCATTTAATGCACTACCATCAATGATACTAATACCTGCAGCACTGGCATTAGCCGCCAAAGTGATTGATTGTGCTGTTGATGAGTCTGCTAATTTAATTTTTTCAATACTTTGCAATCCAGCAAGATCAGTATCAACAATCGATGCATTATCACTCAATTGAAGAGTATCCGTACCGTTTCCTCCGATATAGGTTAATGTGCTGGTTACAACTCCATGTGACACATTAAGAACATCATCTCCGGCACCACCCGTTACTTTTACGGTTGAAGCATCATAACTGCTATCAAGCGTTACGCTCACAGCATGACCTGTACTTAATGCCGATGCATCGATGTTGGCAATCGCTTTTGCTTTTGCGGCAGACCCTAGCGTTACCGTCTGTCCACCAAAATCTGAAAGTTTGACCGCTTCAAAATTAGACACTTTTGCAAAACTGCTATCTGTTAAAGCTGCTGCGTCGGTAATTACAAGGGTATCTCCAATCGTATGCGTACCACCATCAATACTGTCCGCTCCAGTCAAGTTTGCCGTAGTTACTTTAACAGTATCATCACCGACACCGGTGACAACGTTCGCAACACCGCTTCCTAAAGAAACGGTATCATCTCCCGCGGCCGTTGTAATTCTTAATCCAAGAGCCGCCATTGCAGAAGCATCGATGGTACTCGCCGTTGCAGCAGCTGCATCGATCTCTAATATCCCCGCACCCAGTGCTTCAGCAGCAAGCGTCAGTTTTTGTCCCGTTCCTGCATGTAATTTGACAATTTCAACATTCGACACATTCGTAAACGCAGTATCTAAAATATCGGCACTATCGGTAAATTCTAACGTATCACCTCCACTAATGTTTGCTCCCATATTAATAGTATCACCACTGGTAAGCTGTGCACTGTTCATTTTAATGGTATCAATACCACTTCCCATTGTAATTGTCAAATTCGCATCATTAACCATACTTGAAACATCGATAGTGGATCCCGTAGTTTGAAGCGTAGGGGTAGCAGGAACCGTAATCGTATCCATCGACGTGTTAATAATTCTAATTCCAGCTGTTTTGGCAGCATCACCCAATGTAATACTGTGTGCACCATTTTTGGCTATGACAAGGTTCTCAAGATTTGTAGAGAGGGTAAAATCACTGTCCACAACCGTAGCAACATCAATAATCTTGAGGACATCACTTCCATTTCCACCCTGAATCGATGTTGTGGCAGTAAGATCAGCAGTTTTCATAATGACTGTATCCGCTACATCTCCCCCTTTGACCGTAAAGGTTCCGCTTGTCGGTGCCAGCACACTCAAATCAGCGGTCAATGAACCGGTAAGTGCCGATCCGTCAAGCTCAGTAATTCCAGCTGCTTTAGTATTTGCCCCAAGGGTAACGCTTTGTGCACCTAACGCATCAAGCTTGATAGTATCGATCGCATTCCCTGTCGCTTTAATTTTGGATTCTACCGTATTGGTATCCATAATATTATCAGAGTTGCTATCACTTTCAGCCGTTGCTGTCGTAAACTCCAAAACTACATTACCCGTCCCTGTAACTGTATCAGCGATGGTAAAATCAGCATACGCAACTTTGACGGTATCGGCACTGTTGATGAGAGCACCACTTCCCCCAAGACTTACAGCATCTATTCCCGCTCCAAGATTAACGATATCATCACCACTTCCTGTCGTAATGCTATTGGTTGCTGTTCCTACAGTAATAGTATTATTACCATTTCCAGCATTGATCGCTACACCTGTGGTGGTCGCGCCCGTCGTAATCGTATCATTGCCACTTGCAGTTGTAATCGTAATTCCACCCGTAACGTCCAATTCTAAATGGGCATCAATCGTAGTATTGCCTGCACCCGTTGCAGTAACGGCTTTAAAATTATTAGCATCTACAATCGTCACACTTGAATCTCCGGTAGCCGCCGAAAGGAGTAGTGTATCCATATTGGTCACCGTACCCGCCACCGTTCCCAATGCTCCCGCCGTGGTCACCTCTAAAATATCCGCAGTCGAGGTAGCATTGCCCGTAAGAGTATCATTTCCAACCGCGACATTAGTAGCAGTCATCTTGACCGTCGTTCCCCCTGTCCCTGCTAAAACCGTAAAAGCACCATCACTCGTCATCGACGATAGGTCTACCACTGCCGCACCTGTCGCCGCTGTGGTTGCCAAATCGATTTTCGTAATACCGGCAGTTTTTGCTTTATCCCCTAATGTAACCGTTGTAGTAGTTGCAATCCCCTCAACTGTTTCAACAGATGTAATATGGGTAAATGCCACATCACTAATCGTCGCACCGTTGAGGATAATTTTATCGGTTCCTGTTCCTCCAATAATCGTATCATCTGAATCAAGATTAGTACTTGTTACCGTTAAGGTATTGTTTCCATTTCCTAAATCGATATGATCATTTCCCGCACTTGCTTTGACAACATCATTACCATCCCCTGCATTGATGTACAAATCATAGGCACCGGAGACTGCTACATTAACAGTACGAGCACTCGCATCAATTGTATCTACCGCACTCCCGCCATTAATAGTATCAATACTATCAGTCGCACCTAAAGTTACACTATTAACATTATTTGAGAGAGTCAAAATCTCAACACTGGATAGTTTTGCCAAATCAGTACCGATCAATGTCACCCCTGCGGTTGCATTGAGTACGTCGCGTCCTGCTCCACCATTTACACTCACCGTTCCCATATCGGTAGAAGCTGCAATATTGATCGTATCAACGGCTGAACCCAACGTAACGGTTTTTACCGTTCCACCGAGAGTAAGATCGATAGCAGAGTTAGCATTAGTAGCATCAAGAACTTCAAATTTTTCTAATGTTGATGCCGTTTTCATATCGAGCGTCAATGACCCCATACCGGTATCAACTTTTAAAATATCATTCCCACCAAGAGGATCAAATCCATTTGCTGCCGCAGTATAAAGGATAGTATCAGCACTTGCACTCCCTACAATACTCAATGCCGAAGCATCCGTTCCCGCCTGGCTCCCTGCAAAAGTAAAACTTAACGCTCTTGTATCAACAACAGTTCCTGTCGTAGTATTTGTACTGATAGTCAATGAGCGTAACAACGTTTGAACAATTACATCTGTAACTGTTTGGGTAAACGTAATTTTTGTCGTAGAAATATTGATTGGATCAATATTCCCTATCGTTGCCCATGTAGCTCCACTGTCACTACTGTATTGGATACTATTATTACCCGCTACAAACTGAACCCGAGACGTTGCTGTTCCTGTTGCTATTGCAATCGTATCGTATTGCAATAATCCACTGATTGTGAGGGTATCACCACTAACCAATCCTGCCGATGCTGTGGTACTAAACGTTGCACCTGTGCTTAGATTAGCACTACCATCAATATAATCACTTGCTGTACCAAGAGTATGCGCTTTATCTGCTATTACTACTGTTGCTGCCATTGTCAATCCTTTTGGTTCTGCCTTATTGCAGTTTAGGTGGAGTTATCTATCATAAATATCGACGTATTCAAAAAATTCTGTAACCTATTATAACTCAAATCTATAACCGAGTAAGCAAAAAAATTATTACACACTAAAATTAAGAATTTTTTAGTAAAAAGCAAAAGGTGTACCATAGATAAAAAAAGACAAAAAAAAGGAAATTGAAGAGAATTTATGAAAGATTGCAACCCGAAGGTTGCTATATGAGATTGTTACTATTGTAACAATCTCAATACGTTTTCTAAAGAAATGTGCACCGCTACGCGGCAATATCATTTGCTACTATTGTAGCAAACCAAGAACACTTTCGAGGAAATGCCCTCGCAGCTTACGCTGCTTTATTTAGACTACTGAAGTAGTCTAAGAACATTTTGTTGAACAGCATTTGCTTGAGACATAGCATAAGAGCCAGACTGAGCAAGGATGTTGTATTTAGAGAAGTTCGCAGATTCTGCCGCAAAATCGACATCACGAATATTCGACTCTGCCGCTTTAACATTTACTTGCGTTACAGAGATATTATTGATCGTTGATACCATTTGATTTTGGACTGAACCAAGATCCGAACGGATAGAATCAAGCAATTTTTGTGCTGATTCAGCAATATCCATAACCAACATCGCTCCGCGAAGTGTCTCAACACCCGTACCGAGTGCGCTAGTTGCACTTGAAAGAACATGTGCTCCGGCTGCACTCGCAACATTGGCATCAAAAGAATTGATAACATCGTTCAAGTTGACAGTTGTATTTGCTGAATTAGCCATCCCCGCACTTGTCATTGTGATATCACGTGAATCCAAGCGAGTCAATGTCAATCGTCCGTACGTTGTAACCCCTGAGAAGGTACCTGCTCCGGCAGTTGCTACAATACCGCGTCCATCAAGGCTTCGCAAATGCAATTGACCTTGTGTATCGGTAAATGCTTCTACTCCGGTTTGCGTTTTAACCGCATTGATCGCATTCACCAAACGTCCGTCATTATCTCCGGTTTGTACACCGCTGATCGTTCCGATTTTAACACCATTAATAGAAAGACTAACAACATCTCCAGCTGTTAGGGATGCTGTCATTGAATGCTCAACATTTGCTGTCGCACGAACACCAAGTTGATCTTGGTTTTTGTTGATAACAGCCGCAAGAGCACCTAATCCGCTCCCTGCACTGGTACTGATTTTTACAGACTCTAGTGTTACACCGTTGATCACGGCTGCAAGATTACTTGAAGCTGTTACAGTAGCACCTGTCTCTACGTGTATTGAACCGATTTTGGTTGCTTGGGTTGACCCGATACTCGCTTTAACGGTTTGGTTTGAGTATGCTCCGATTTGGAACTCTTTATTACTAAATCCACCAGATAGCATTTGTTGACCGTTGAACGAAGTGGTATTGGCAATAGTGTTCAAACTCTCAATCAAACGTGTAATGTCTTTTTGGAGTGCTTTACGAGAATCGGCTGTTTGACCGTCTTGTGCCGCTTGAGTCGCTTTGGTTTTAATTGTATCAAGAATTTTTAGTTGTTCGTCCATTGCTTTATCGGCAACTTGGATCATACCAATTCCGTCATTCGCATTCGATATCGCTTGTCCTAATGCACTTGATTGTGATCGTAGTGAATCCGCAATCGCCATTCCTGATGCATCGTCCGCCGCTGTATTGATACGAAGACCACTTGAAAGTTTAGAGAGAGAACTATCCAAACTACGGTTATTAATCATCGCGTTGTTGTGAGCATTTAATGCCGCTATGTTTGTGTTGATTTTAAATCCCATGATAAATCCTTTATCGTTAGAGCTATGCTCTGAAGTTATTCAGCATCCTTGCTGTTACAGACTATATCGGGAGATAAAAATAAAACTTTAACGGTTTTGCAAAAAAATTTGTTACACTTTCACAAATACATTAATTATAGTACGCCAAAAGAGCTAAGCCCCTTTAGCTACGCTTGCCGCTTAGGCTACTAAAGCTTGCCTCTTACGAGGCAGAAAATAAACGTTTAGGATTCATTTTTTGAAACTCATCATTGTAGAGTCTCCGGCTAAAGCCAAGACCATAAAAAACTTTCTCACCAACGACTATGAAGTGATCGCTTCCAAAGGGCATATCCGTGATTTGCCTAAAGCGCGCTTCGGGATCAAAATCGATAACGAAACCATTACCCCTGAGTACAAAATCAGTGAGGACAGTACCGCAACGGTCAAACAGATTCAAGAGCTCGCTAAAAAATCAGAGACCATTTACCTCGCGACCGATGAGGACCGCGAAGGAGAAGCTATCGGCTGGCACATCGCCCATGCTATCGGCAAAGACCCCGAGTCGCTACCGCGTATCGTGTTTCATGAGATTACCAAAAATGCAATCATGCACGCATTGGAATCTCCACGCACTATCAATATGGATCGTGTAAATGCCCAACAAGCACGCCGTTTATTGGATCGTATCGTGGGGTACAAACTCTCGCCATTGCTCGCGAGTAAAATCCAAAAAGGGCTCTCTGCCGGACGGGTTCAATCCTCAACGCTTAAAATAGTCGTTGATCGTGAACGGGAAATCCGTGCTTTTATCCCCGAAGAGTATTGGAGCATTGATACCCTCTTTAAAACCGATATCGATGCAACTCTCATCCAATTTGAGAATGAAAAAATCGAAAAACTGACTATTAAAACAGGAGATAACGCCAAAAAAATCGTTGAGACCCTCAAAGCAGAGAGTTTCACCGTAGGAGAGATCGAGACCAAAGAGCGTAAAAGTTCTACCCCTCCGCCGTTTATGACCTCCACTCTGCAACAAGCGGCAAGTTCCTCGTTGAGCTTTTCTCCGAAGAAAACAATGATGGTAGCCCAAGCGTTGTACGAAGGGGTAAAAACTCCCGAGGGTGTCTCCGGTGTTATCACCTATATGCGTACCGATTCATTGAACCTCGCTACCGAAGCGGTCGATGCGGCGCGCGAACTGATTTTAAATCGCTATGGCAAAGCGTATCTCCCTGAAAATCCAAAAGTCTATACGAAAAAATCCAAAGGGGCGCAAGAGGCGCACGAAGCGATCCGCCCTACGATGCTCAGCTTTACCCCAGAGGTAGCGGCAACGTACCTAAAACCCGATGAGATTAAACTCTACCGTCTCATCTACAACCGCTTTATCGCGTGTCAGATGAACGATGCCCGCTTTGAGCAACAAAGCATCACCTTTGAAAGCGAAAAGGCCGAGTTTCGTGCTACCGGACGCAAACTCTTATTTGATGGATTTTACCGTGTAACGGGAAGTGATGACAAAGACAAACTACTTCCGACCCTCACCACAGGTCAAAAAATCGACATCCAAACCATCTCAACCGAGCAACACTTTACCGAGCCCCCATCACGCTACTCCGAAGCGAGCTTGATTAAAAAACTCGAATCAGAAGGGATTGGACGTCCATCGACCTACGCACCAACCGTCTCAACCCTCCAAGCACGTAACTATATTGATATTGAAAAACGTGCCATTATCCCGACCGAGATAGCCTTTACCGTCACTGAGATGTTAGAGAAACATTTTAACGAAATCGTCGATGCCAACTTTACCGCAACGATGGAAGAGACCCTCGATGAAATCGGCGAAGAGGGGAAATCGTGGCAAAAAATCCTCCTCGATTTCTATCACCCGTTTATGGCAAAAGTAGACGCGGGCAAAACCGATATCGTGAGCCTCAAAATGGCGAAACCGTTGGGGAGAAATTGTCCACAATGCGGCAGTGAATTGTTGTTGCGCTCAGGTCGTTTCGGAGAGTTTATCGCCTGTAGCGGTTTCCCGAAATGCAAATACACCGAACAAACCGAAGAGAACCAAAAAGCGGCACCGACAACAGCGGATGAAGCAAGCGAAGAGGTGTGCGACAAATGTGGAAGTGCGATGGTGATTAAAAACGGTCGCAACGGACAATTTCTCGCTTGTAGCGGATATCCTACGTGTAAAAATACCAAAACGCTCAACCAAGAGACCAAGTTTTCCGAAGTTCCTTGTCCTGATTGTGGCGGAAAACTGCAATGGAGACAATCTCGCCGTGGAGCGTTTTGGGGATGTGAGCACTATCCGAAATGTAAATTTATCTCCAAATTTGAACCGAGTGATAAAAAATGTGAGGTTGTCGGATGTGGTGGTGCACTCGCACCACGTACTTACCGTAACAAAGAGGTCTACGAGTGTGTCAAATGTAAAGATCGTACACCGCGAGAAGAGAGTGGTGAGTGAAAATCGGTATTCTCTCCGACACCCACTCTAAAGTTGGACGTTCTCAAAAAGCAATCAACCACCTCAAGCAAATGGGGGCAGAGTTTCTAATCCATGCCGGAGATATCGTCAAACCTGAAATCTTAGAACAGCTGAAACAAAGCGGTTTGAAATACATGGCAGTCTATGGTAACAACGATGCACGATTGGTAGAGTTTCACACCAAATACAATCTTGTCCAAGAGCCTCACTATTTTACATTAGCCAACACCAAATGCAAACTGATGCACCTACCGTTTTACATGAATGCCGATGCCGAAGTGATACTGTTTGGACATACCCATGTCTTTGAGTGTGATTTTAAACACCACACCCTCTTCCTCAATCCGGGAGAGACGTGCGCGCGCGATGAGCCGTTTTCATCGTGTGCGATGTTAGAGATTACCGACATCTCTTTTGTGGTTACCCAATACTCCAGAGCTATCGGAAGCGAAATCTTTGAAGAGACCCACTATACCTTTGAGAGATCCAAAAAATGACCAAAAAAATATTTTTATGCTCTATCTGCAACATCAATAGCGGAACCTGTAACGAAGATTGCAAATTTTGCTCTCAAAGTGTCAAATACAAAGCCGATATCGAACGGTATAAACAAAAGCCATTGGATCAAATATTAGAGGAAGCTCGCCGCCTCGAAGCACTTGGAGCCCTCGGATTTTGTCTCGTCACTGCCCAAAAAGGGTTGGATGATAAAACCCTCGACTTTGTCTGTAACATCGCTTCAACCCTCAGACGTGAAGTGCCGCGACTACGGCTCATCGCCTGCAACGGTACGGCAAGTGTCGATCAGCTCAAAGAGCTCCAAAAATCGGGTATCCATGCCTATAACCATAATTTGGAGACCAGTCGAGAGTTTTATCCCCAAATCTGTACCACCCACCCGTGGGAAGAGCGGTATGAAACGTGTGAAAACGTCAACTCGGTAGGGTTAAAGCTAATCAGTGGTGGTATTTTCGGGATGGGAGAAACGGATAATGACCATCTTAGTATGCTCCATTCACTGAAAGCACTCAATCCCGTCTCTGTACCACTGAACTTTTACCACCATAATCCAGCATTACCGCTAAATCCTAGCCCTCTTAGTATCGATGATGCCCTAAATTTAGTCCGTCTATCCCGCACTATTTTAGACTCAACGGATCGGATTATGATTGCAGGAGGACGTGAAATCACATTTAAAGAGCGTCAACATGAGATTTTTGAAGCAGGGGCAAACAGCATCGTAATCGGAAACTACCTCACCACCGCAGGACGAGAAGCCCATGCTGATTTAGAGATGCTTCAAAAGATGGGGTTTGAGATTGCGTTAACACCGGACGATAAATAGGCTATTCCTTTTTCCTCGTCCAATCTCTCCTCGTTGGGAATGCATAACGTCAGATAAAGGGTGCGTAAAAGTTTAGTAACTAAAGGCTATACACTTCCAAATAGGAGTTTGGGAGAGTTGTATATTACTCAACAATGAATGATGGGAGAACGTTAAAATGAAAAAAATAATGCAGTTAGTCTGGAAATTAATTGTTTGGATAAGTATTGCTATTGGGACTCTAATAGCAATAGCAATGATTATGCCTTATATAGTGCATAAAATTTATAATTAATAAAATATATAGGAAATAAAATTGAAATTGGGGATAAGATAACAGTTGATTTAGGGGTAAAGTTTTTTCACAAGTTGTAAAAACCAAAAAAAATCGCGACAATCTCCCAACAAACTCCCAACGTCCTCGTTGGAATGCAGATAACAAATAATATGTTAAAAGGCTATACCCTCCCAAAGAGGAGTTTGCGAGAGATTGCATTAACGCCAGACGATAAATAGACTATTTATTCATAATATGGTTCGCAATCGCGAAACCGTGATTCAATCCTAACGCGATAGAGCCACCCGATTCTTGGGTGATATCTCCTGCGACAAAAAGCCCCTCGACATTGGTCTCATAGTCTTCATTATGGACAGGTTTTCCATCCTCTTCACGGATTCCGCTGCTTTGCAAAAATCCGCTCGGCGTTGTTCCGCCGATAGCGTAGACCAGTCGATCAAACAGCTCAGATTCACCATCTCCAAAAATAACTTTTACTTGTCCACCCTCACTCTCAAGCTCGACGATCTCTGTGTTGAGCATTGCCCGTACTAAGCCATCAGAAACGACACGGTCGATATCGGCTTGGTTCGTAGGATTAGCCCGTCTAAAAGTCCCTCTGCGATAACAAATCGCAACCTCATTACGATCACACAGCTCTACGGCATACTCGATAGCCGAATCCCCGCCGCCGACAACCATAATTTTTTCTCCCGATCCACATGCATCAAGAGTATAATGAACTTGATTTTTAATCGATGGAGGAATTTTATAATCGGGTTTATTGGGTTTACCCATCCGTCCGATAGTAACAACCACGTATTTCGCACGGAGGGAGCTTCCGGCAATAAATACTTCAAATCCCTCATCTGTTTTCACAATTTTTTGTACCTCGGTGTGGGTGCGAAGCTCCATAACCTCATTATCAAGCAATTGATCGAAAAAATCAAGTGTTGTTTCTTTGGTTCCATCGACGAAATAAATCGTTCCGTCCAACTCAATTTTTTGCCCTTTCCAATCAACATCGACACGTTTGTTATCTTTATAAAATTTTCGAATCGTCGCATTGTGATTTTCATCTTTTTCCAGTAAAACAATGTCACGCATCCCTAATGCATAGCTCTCAATTGCCGTAGCTATTCCAGCAGGTCCAGCTCCAATAATCGCTAATTGATACAGATGTTCCATTTTGACTCCTCGAAAAAATCTCGTAGATATACTCTATCATAAAGAGAGAGAAAAAAAACGAAAATAAGATAAAAAAATATGGTTAAACGTAAAATAGTAACAATTCAATCACAATCGTATGTTATTCTTTCACAAATCTAGCAAAGTCTTAAGGAGACTCAAACATGAAAAAATTCGCTCTCTCAGCGTTGCTCGCCGCTACACTTGTAAGCGCAAGTGACTATAATTATGAAATCACTCCAATGGCAGGTTATGTATACCCATCAGGGCAACGTCTCGATAATCACACTGCTTTTGGTGGAGAATTTCAATACAATGATGTTGATTCACTTTTAAAACCGGAAGTATCTGCAATTTGGAGTAATGCCGATTACGAATATATCAGACCGCATGCAACCGATATTTGGCGTACAGCTATCAATGGTGTCTATGATTATAAAACCAGTAATAATATTACACCGTTTGCCAAAGCGGGTCTTGGCTATGAACACATTACTGATCGCGGAAACGGAATTGATAATCTAAACCATAACGGTGCTTTCGCTGATGTCGGTGCCGGTGTAAAAATGGGCATTACCGATCAAATCGCCCTTAAACTCGAAGCTATCGAAATGTTGAAATTTAACCATTTTGATTGGGACAACAGTTTACTCATCATGGCTGGGCTTAACTTTGCATTTGACAAAAAAGCTGCTCCTGTTATTCCAGCTCCAGTCGTTGTTCCAGCTCCTAAACCAGTAGTGGTTGAAGAACCTGTCATCGTTCCAGCTCCAAAACCGGTTGTTGTTCCAGCTCCGGTTGTTGTACCTGCACCAGTAGTTATACCAGCTCCAGTGGTTGTACCTGCTCAAAAACCGGTTGTTGTTGCTCCGATTGATAGCGATAAAGACGGCGTTTTAGATCCTAAAGATAAATGTCCTAATACTCCAGTCGGTTTTAAAGTAGATGCAGACGGTTGTCCTCTTACAGCGACATTACACCTTAACTATGCTACTAACTCAAATACAGTGGATGCAAAAGGGACTGCTGAAGTCAATGCGTTTGCAGAGTTCTTAAAAGCAAGTCCAGCATACAAAACATCTATCGTTGGGCATACCGATGATGTAGGGTCTACCGATTCTAATCAAAAACTCTCTGAAAAACGTGCTGCCGGCGTTAAAGATATGCTTGTAAAAGCTGGTGTTGCTTCTGATCGTATTGCAACAGCAGGTAAAGGTGAATCTCAACCGGTTGCGACAAACAAAACAAAAGAAGGTCGTGCTGACAACCGCCGTATCGAAGTTGAACTTACACGCTAATTGATTACGACAAAGGAGTAATGTCCTTTGCCTATACTTGCTCTTTTATCTTCTCTCCAAATTTCTTCATAAATTTCTCTAATTTTGGTGCTATCACTGCATAACAATACCCTTGCGTCGGATGTTCACTATAATAATTTTGATGATACCCTTCTGCCGGATAAAACTCAGGTGCAGGCAAAAGTTCTGTCACAATCGGATCACTCCAATTTTTTTGTTCCTCTGCTATCGAGATCAATGCATTTTCTTTTTGATCACTATTATAATAATAAATTACGGAACGGTATTGTGTCCCACGATCAGCTCCTTGGGAATTGAGTGTTGTAGGGTTATGTATAGTCCAAAAAATTTCTAAAATTTCTCCATAGGTTATTACCAAGGGATCATACGTTACTTCAACCACTTCAGCATGACCGCTAACCCCTGTACACACTTGCTCATACGTAGGGTGAGGACGCATTCCCCCTGCATAACCGCTAATGGCACTCTTTACTCCGATTACACGGCTATATACAGCTTCTATACACCAAAAACATCCACCACCTAACAGAGCTTTTTCTACCTGTGCCATATCTTCTCCCATCTTTTTCTGTAACAATACAGTAACCGCTCATAACTATACTTTCAAAAATTTAGCTAAAGGAGAAAATTATGCAACGAATGAGTTCATTAGAAAAAATGCTTCTAAAAAAACTACGTCAATCTCGCCGTGCTTGCTGGATGGTTAACTAAGGATATGATTTATTCGAATCTCAAAACACGCTCCATTAATCGTATTATGGACGCTCAACTTCCCTAAAAAATGCTTTTCGACAATCATCTTCGCCATATACAACCCGATTCCTGTCCCTTGGGATTCAAATTTTGTTGTGAAATAGGGGTCAAAAATTTTATCAATAATATGAAGCGGTACTCCGCCACCACTATCTTCGATAGCAATCGTACAAAATTTTTGGTTATCCTCACAAGAGATGCTAATGGTTCTCTCTTTTTGCTTGCTATGCTCAATCGCTTCCCGTGCATTATTGACGATGTTAATAAGTACCTGTTTTAGCTCGTTAGGATAGACTTTTACACTGACTGAAGGGTCAATAGTGCGAACAAGTGTGATCTTTTTTCGTAATAACAATGGACCGAGCAATGTCTCAACATCCGCTATGATTTGTGAAATATTCACTTGGCTTTGAACACGATCTTGTTTAAAAAAGTTTCTAAAATCATCAATAGTCTGCGACATATATTGAATTTGTTGTTCTACTATTTCGATTGTTTTTTCTATCTCTGCTGAACGACCAAACCCAAATCCCAAACTAAGTTTTGTCATGGAAAGACCTAAAATATTGAGAGGTTGACGCCATTGATGGGCGATTGATTCTACCAATGAACCGATTTCGGCCATTTTTGCTTGTTGCATCAATATTTTTTCTTGTGTCCGATTTTTTTCAACCGCTTTCTCAATCTCTTCTTGCAAGCGCTGATTAAACTCTTCTAGCTCATCGGTACGTCGGCGTACCAGTTCATCCAACTGTCGATTTTTATACGTTATCAACAAAAAGATACCTGCAAGAACCAATGCCGACGTCCAAACATAAAAATAGTCGGTTGGCTCTTGATGCTTCATTACCAACCATTGTCCATGTATCTCTTTATACTCTTGAGGGGTCATCGTGGAGAGTACTTTATCGGTTATGTTAGCAAGCATCCCCCAATCGTTTCGAAATGCAAATGCCAAATCGTATTGATAAGGTGTTTCCCCGACTACTTTTAGCCCCTTAAGGTCATGCCGTTCTATCAAGTAACTAACAACATTTAGCCCCTCTAAACAGGCGTACGCTTTCCCTTTTTTAACCGCTTGTAATGCTTCCAAAGAGGAGTTCACGACAACCGTCTGAATATCAGGGTAATTTTTTTTGAGAAATTCTTCCGTTGCATACGATTTGACGACGGCAATCGTTTTACCCCGTAAATCATCGAGATGATACACATATCCGACATCCGAATTAGCCACAATAACAATCGATTGTTTCATGTATGAACGACTAAATTTCAGCTTACTTTGCCGTTTAGAGGTGATTGCGGCGCACGCGAGCATATCGAGTTTTTTATCTTCTACCGCACTTAATGAATCACTCCATTTTGGATGGTTAAAATCGATCTCGAATTTGACCCCTAGCCGTTTTTCTAAAAGTTTTAAATACGAAGCACTCACTCCAAAATATTCACCGTTACTATCTACCGATTCCATAGGGGGCCAATTTTTATCCACCCCGACGCGAATAATCGGATGTTCACTCAACCATTTCATCTCATCAGCATTAAGCTGTAAATTACTATTTTTAAAAATCAACGGTTTAAATAAGGGGAGATGATCAATCAGTCCCATCAAGCGGTACCCTTGCGCAATCATATCGAGTCGCACCGGATCTATCGTCCCAAAAGGGACATTATCTTTAAATGCTAATTTTTTAAGAACTTTTCCCTCGTAAATAAGGGCTTCGAGTGATTTATGCTGTGGGTTATAATCTCTGTAAATGATAGCAGCCGTCTCTTCGATATGCTCAAACGCCCATAACCATCCCCGTATTGATGCATCATAAAACGCTTGCGCACGTTCAGGGTGGCTAATAGTCTCATCTTTGGTGGTAAATAAAAAATCGCTGTAGTAGTCAAACCCATAATCTTTTGGGTAAAGGGCTTGGGTCTCTATCCCTGCTTTTTTGAGGACATAGGGTTCATTAGAGAGATAGGCAACCATTGCATCGGTCTCTTTGCGCGCTAACGACATCGGATTATAAGAGTGGGGTTGCAGTTGTAAATCTTTTGTGTTCAAGCCAACGCTTTTCATCATTGCTTGTATCTCAATACCCTCAATCGTATCATCGGTGAGCATGATACGTTTTCCCCTCAAATCTTTGGCTGTTTTAATCCCAGAGTCTGCTCGAACTAAAAGCATCATAGGGGAAGATTGAAAAGGAGCCGCCATAAGGACAAAAGGTTTTCCGCGAGCATAATCGACAATCAGCGATGAACGCCCTACCCCATATTGGGCTTTATTACTTAAAACCGCTTCAGGGGCAGTAAGTTTAGTGCGTGCATCTTGAAGTGACACATCCAATCCCGCATCGGAGTAATATCCTTTTTCTTTCGCGACATAATATCCGGCAAACTGAAACTGGTGGAGCCACGGTAGCTGTAGCGTAATACTCTCTTGAGCCCATAAAAAACTGGTAAAAATAATAAATAATAAGAATAATTTTTTCATGCAGAAGAGTGTAGCAAAAAAATTATATTTTCATACTTAGAGAAGCTTATGCTCCTTTTGGATAAAATCGCGACACTATTTATTACACAAGGTCTCTGTAATGTCCCTCAAACAAACACTTCTTGAAACACTCTCCCGCCGACCCCTCATCATCGACGGTGCGATGGGAACTCAACTTCAAGAACGTGCCGATAAAATCCCCGATAGTGCATGGGAAGGGTTAGAGGGGTGTAACGAACTTCTCAACGTCACTGCGACTTCAGTGATGAGCGATATTTTTCATGCTTACCTCACGGCGGGCGCGGATCTCATCACCACCAACACCTTCGGCTCTTTTAGCTGGGTACTCGATGAATACGGGATCGGACATCGCTCGTATGAGCTCTCTCGTGCGGGAGCTGCCGTTTGTAAGGCAGAGTGCGAAAAGTTTTCCACCCCTGAACACCCCCGTTATGTTCTGGGCTCCATCGGACCGGGAACCAAACTCCCCTCTCTAGGGCACATCCACTATGATGAAATGTTCACAGGATATTTGGAGTGTTGTTTGGGACTCATCGACGGCGGATGTGATATTTTCCTCTTAGAGACCTGCCAAGACCCGCTCCAGATCAAAGCGGCCCTTCATGCGTGTGAAGCGGCAAACAAAGAGCGAGGAGCGACTCTGCCGATTATGGTCTCCGTTACCATCGAGCTCGCAGGCTCTATGCTCATCGGAACCGATGCGGCAACCATCGCGACTATTTTAGAGCCGTTCGACATCCTCAGTCTCGGTTTTAACTGCGGTACGGGCCCTGAGCAGTACGGCAAACACGTTCGTACCCTCTCCGAAGTGTGGGGAAAACCTATCTCCGTTCACGCCAATGCGGGGCTCCCTCAAAATCGCGGCGGTTTTTCATACTACCCAATGGGACCCGATGAGTTTGCCCAGTTGCAATGCGACTTTTTAAACTACGACGGAGTGAGCTTCCTCGGCGGATGTTGCGGAACCACCCCTCAGCATATCCGCGCCCTCGTGAACAAAGTCTCATCTATTGCCCCTAAAAAGCCAAGCGGAGCAATGAAGCCCTCTATCGCATCGCTCTTCAACACAGTAGAGCTGATCCAAGAACCCTCGCCGCTCCTCATCGGAGAGCGCTCCAACTCCACAGGATCAAAAGCGTTTCGTGAGCTCATCATCGCCAGTGATTACGAGGGGACTCTCAGCGTAGGTCAAGCCCAAGTGCGCGACGGGGCCCATTGTCTCGATGTCAACGTCGAGTTTGCGGGGCGTGATGGTGCCATCGATATGGCACACGTTATGAGACTCTACAACCAAAAAATCCCCCTCCCTCTTATGCCTGATGCGACGCGAGTCAACACGATGGAAGAGGCGCTCAAATGTATCGGCGGTAAACCGATCATCAACTCGGTCAACCTCGAAGACGGGGAAGAGCGTTTAGACGCTATTTGTTCTCTCGCCAAAAAATTCGGAACGGCGCTCGTGTGTCTCGTTATCGACGAAAAAGGGATGGCAAAAACGACGGCGGATAAAATGCGCATCGCGGATCGTATCTATGATTTGTGTGTCAACCGCCACGGGATTGATCCACGGAACCTGATGTTCGACATGCTCACCTTTACGGTGGGAAGCGGTGATGTGGAGTACCGTGATGCCGCGATCCAAACCCTTGAAGCGATCCGTCAACTTCATGCCAAATATCCGAACGTCGGCTCGACACTGGGACTCTCCAACATCTCGTTCGGTCTTAGCATGAACGCCCGTGTCTTTTTGAACAGCGTCTTTTTACACCACTGTATCGAAGCGGGGATGACCTCGGTCATCATCAATGTCAAACACATCGTACCGCTTGCCAAAATGTCAGAGGAAGATCGATCTATCTGTGAAGAGCTACTGTTCCATCCCGATGATCAGTCCCTCTTTAAATTTATCGGTCATTTCAGTGATAAAACTATTGATAACGGCAAAAACGACGAAGCCTATGAGGCGATGAGTGATGAGGAAAAAATTGCCCAACTTCTTCTTGATGGGGACAAAGAGCGGATGATTCCGTTGGTAGAAAAAGCGCGTCACACCATCAATCCTGACCGTATCGTCAATGAGATCCTCATCGATGCGATGAAAGTGGTCGGTGAACTTTTCGGATCGGGAAAAATGCAGTTACCGTTTGTATTGCAAAGTGCCGAGACGATGAAAACGACTGTCGATTATCTCAACCCCTACCTCTCGAAACAGGAAAAAGATACCGATACCACCCTCGTGATCGGCACCGTCAAAGGGGATGTCCACGACGTAGGGAAAAACCTCGTCGATATTATCCTCTCCAACAACGGGTTCAAGGTGATCAATATCGGGATTAAAACCGAACTCGAAGAGTATCTCGATGTTATGAAAGAGAATGATATTCACGCCATTGGGATGTCAGGACTCCTCGTCAAATCGACCCAAGTGATGAAAGACAATCTTGAAATTATGACATCCAAGGGGATTACAACACCTGTTCTACTTGGCGGTGCGGCACTCACCCGAAGTTTCGTCGATGACTTCTGCCGACCGATCTACGGTGGAGCGATCTTTTACTGCCGCGACGCGTTTGACGGTGTTATCGCGATGAGCCGTATCGAAAAATACAACGCCGACCCGAGTGTGGGACTTGACCCGCGCTTAGGCGGTGATATGATTGAAAAACCGCTCAAAGAGGTGATCGATATTGTGATCCCGCCATACGCAGAGATAAAAATGCCAAGCGTTGTGAAAATTCCGACTCCTCCGTTTTGGGGACGACGAGTTTTGCGTAAAGAGCAACTCGATTTTGAGATGGTGTGCGGATGGATCAATAAACGAAGCCTCTTTAAAATGCACTGGGGATACAAACGCGCAGGAATGCCGGTAGAAGAGTATAAAAAACTTTTAGAGACCAAAGTCTACCCTGCCTATGAGCGTATTAAATCAGAAATTATCAAGCGGGGATTGTTTGATCCGACGGTGATTTATGGATACTACCCTGTCCGAAGCAGCGACCACGAACTATTGATTTTCGATGAGAGTTGCGGATGGAATATCGATGCAAATGCTAACCGCCAAAACCTCGAAGAGGTGATCGGGAATGCCAAATATGTGTTTGAATTTCCGCGCCAGCGCAAAGCACCCCACCGTGCACTGAGTGATTTTTTCACCCATACACGCGATGATGTATTGCCACTTACTTGTGTGAGTGTCGGAGATAAATTCAGCGAGTATGAAAAAGAGCTTTACGCCGCCAATGAGTATTTAGAATACAATCTGGTACACGGGTTCGGGGTCGAGCTTGCCGAAGCGCTTGCCGAAGTGGCACACAAACAGATCCGTTTGGATTTGAATATCGCGAGTGCAGATGAAGGGTTCAGTTTGCGCGATGTCCGCCTAAACCGTTACGCGGGGGCACGATACAGCTTCGGATACCCTGCATGTCCTGATTTGGAACCGAGTCGGATTATTTTTGATTTGCTCAAACCCGAAGAGTTCGGTATTACCCTCTCTGAGACGTTCCAAATCCATCCCGAACAGAGTACGACGGCATTGGTCGTGCATCATAAAGAGGCGAGTTATTATAGTATTTAACGCCGTTCGCCCTGAGCCTGTCGAAGGGTGAATTCATGGTTCGACAAGCTCACCACAAACGGAAGAAAAGTTCAAATCCACCCCTGCATACCCTATAGGGCACGAGGACCTCTTCGAGGGTCACGGGGTCTCTCTCGTGCGCTACAACACCTGCAAAGCGACATAAGTAACGTTGACGTCGCCGTAGATGCCGTAGACACTTCCGTCGCTAGTACTCACAAAGGCGTGCCCGGAGTCACTCGGCGTAGCAGACCAGTAACCGTCAACCTGCCACCCTGCTGGCGTTCCACTCATTTGGTAACCTGTGTTAGAACTGTCCCATATCTCAGCGAGATCGGTGTAGGTTTGGTTATCGTTTAGGTAGTACCACCCCTCGTTAGCTAATCCTGTCCCCGTGGTGGGAAGAGTAACATTGACACCGTTTAGTGTAGCAAAGCGGTAATCGTTCGTCGTACCGAAGAGTCCATCGACATTTGCTACTGTCGTGTTCGTAACTCCATTACTGTCGTGGTTAAAAAGCGAATCAAGAACGTCATGAGAGGCGTAGTCGTACTGATATCCACTCCCGCTAGCGTTAGCGACACTACCATCATAGTTGTACTGACCGCTAGCATCCCGATGCCAGTCATGAGTGCCGTCTCCGTTCATATCCCAAGCGTAGAACCATTTGCCATCTACTTGTACGGGGGCGATGAGTTTGCCGTAGGTGCCCAGATCGATGACACTTTGACCTGCTAGTGATTCGCTCACATTAGTGACATCAAGAGCGACATTTTGATCGCTAAAGTTACCTGCGGTATCGGTGGCAGTGATAGTGAAATTGTAGGTGTTATCTGTGCCCGTGTCGGTTGGGATCTCGAAGTCGGGTGAGGTTTTGAATGTCACGGCACCTGTGGTAGCAATGATGTCGAAGAGTGCCGCATCGGTTCCGCTGATGGTGTAGGTAAGTGCCGATGCATCAGTTGCCGTTGCGGTATAGACCACTGTGGTGGTAGCAACGTTTTCAGCTGTTGTTGCGGTAGTGAGGGATGTGATGGTTGGGGCTGTAGTATCCGCAGAGTCCATAGTGTGATTAGCACTTTGAGCAGTTATCCCCTCTTGAACTATTATCTTAGTATGGGTGGATTCATCAGTATAGGTGATGTATCCTGATGGTGCATTGGTTCGTAACCATGTACCATCGGTGAGGGTTAGTGTGTCTCCGGTGTTACCGTTGATGGTTACTCTATAGTATCCACCCTCTAGGGTACTCATACTTTGAATATCGATAGTTGAGAGTTTGAGGCTATTATTTCCGTTACCGGTAATATCGATAGTCTCGATATTTTTGATTCGGCTATTGGCTATTTTTGTTAGGTCAAGTGCAATACTTCCCCCTTCGAGTTTGAGGGTATCAGCTCCTACTCCTCCGTTAATGATTGAGGTACTCATATCGGAGTTGCGGGTGATGATAAAGGTATCGTTACCTTCTCCTGCGTTGAGGGTATCAGCTCCTCCGTTACCTCTTAGGGTATCATCTCCTTTACCTGCATTAAGGATATTATTTCCGCTATTACCGATAAGGGTATCGTTATAAGCACTTCCTCTTAGGTTTTCGATATTGGTTAGGGTATCTCTCCCTCCCCCTAGGGTATCTTGTGTGGTGGTGATGGTTAGGTCTACATGAATTTCTGATGTGATGTTTTCATATCCTACGGTATCATTTCCTATTCCTCCATCGAGGATATCATCGCCAGTTCCTCCGAACAAGAGGTCATTACCTGCTCCACTGATTAGGGTATCATTTCCTACTCCGCCGTTTAGGGTATTATTTCCACTGTTTCCGGTTAAGGTATCGTTATAAGCACTTCCCGTTAGGTTCTCGATATTAGTAAGGGTATCTACTCCTGCTCCTAGGGTGTTTTGTGCGGTGGTGATGGTTAGGTCTACATGTACTCCTGTTGTTGCATTAGTGTAGTTTGCGTTATCAATCCCCTCTCCTCCATCGAGTATATCATTACCGGCTCCACCAATAAGAGTATCATTCCCTGCGTCACCGTTTAGGGTATCATTTCCTTTCCCACCGTTTAGGGTATTATTTCCGCTATTTCCGGTTAGGGTATCACTTAGGCTACTTCCGGTTAGGTTTTCGTTTGTGGTACCGGCACTTGCGGTTAAATTTAAAAGTGTTGAGGTATAGTGTTCAACGCTTAGGGTATTACTCTCAATAGTTCCTGTAGTTGCCTCTAGGTTCCAGTCTCCTTTTAAACCTGTGAGATCGGTAGATGCTGCTATATCTGCATTGGTGTAGGTTGAGAGTGTCTGTATGAACTGCTCCCCTTTTTCCCCTTGGGCTACATCACATCCGTACAGTAGAATATCCCCTTTAGTACTGAGGGATTGTCCGATTGTTTGAAGTTGTTCTTGGTAGCCATCTATATTCGTCTGATTGAGAGTTACATTGCCCAGTGTTATACTTCCGCTCTCTCCGTGTGAAATGATATGCAAACTCTCTACATCATTGTATCCGCTGAGTATATTGGCTATTTGTTCTAGTCCATTTTTATCGGCTTCTAATACGTAATACTTTGCACCACTCTCTAGGCTTGCGATTATTCGCTCTTTATCGGTTACTTGAGTGTCGATGATGTAAAGGGGGGTTGGCATGGGGGGGGCTCCGAGTATGATTTTAATGATAAAATCTTACACTACGAGTATCGCCAAAGTATCGCCAAAATTTTCAATGGTATAATTCGAATAACCTTATACAAAGCCAAGAAGGGAAATGGATGTTTCATTATTTTCATACTTTTGCCACTTTCTTGGATCCGCTTTACCACAAACCCAAACACCTCAAAAGAGAATTCGAAGAGTGGGAAAAAAGTTCTCGAACCCTTCAAATACGTGCAATATCAACATTGACAGGATTGCTGTATATTATCTACTCTTTGATTGATTGGGAAATATTGTCAGCACAACCTCTTGTATTCGCAACATTCTTGCACCTTTTTTTTCTTCCCCCTTTCCTTTTTATAATTGCATTGCTGAGTTATTCCAAAAAACTTTACAAAGTGATGATGCTTTCACTAGCGATATCCCCTATACTTGCGAGTACAGGAAATATTTATTTAAGTGCTCTATTGCATTTTTCTTTTGCCTCTCAAGAAGAAATATATTTACCTGAAATCTATTTAATTATTATTTGGATTTTTACGGTATCAGGAATTCGTTTTAACTATGCGTTAATCAGCGCGTCTGTAACATTCGTGAGCAGTGTAGCCTATCAAATTTATTTCAAAATACCACAAGAATTTTTGCATCTTCATTTTATATGGATGTTTGCTTCATTTTCGTTCGGCTTGTTAAGCGCATTGATCATCAATAAGTTTCATAGACAAACATTTCTCCATGCCAAAGAACTTAAAAGTCTCTTATCACAACGTGAACTGTTAATGCAAGAGCTCAACCATCGTGTTAAAAACAATCTCCAATTTATCATTACCCTTTTATGGTCAAAACGTTCAGGCTCTTCACCGGAAACAGAACAGACACTTATCTCATTACAGTCACAAATCTCTGCTATCGCAACGGTTCATGAAACGCTCTGTGCACAACCCGATATATCTGCTTTAGATACTGGAAAATACCTTCATACAATTCTTGATTCCCTTCATGAACTTTACCCCCATATCACCTTCGATATTAGGTTCGAAGCCGATATTATTCTCTCTATGGAGCGTACCATTACGCTAGGGCTCGTACTCTGCGAGCTCATCTCCAATTCAGTAAAACACTCTTTCACATTAGAGGAGGGAACTATCGAAATAAACCTAAATATCCATAAAAATCAAGTCACACTAAACTATTCGGACACAATTACCGATTATGAAGAAAATAATTTTTCAATGATTTCAAACACTAAAAAAAGTATCGGATGGTCTATGATTTCATCATTAATTTCACAACTTCGAGCAATCTCTACTGCACAGGGGAAATATTTAGTGATTACGTTTAACTTATGAAAAAACTACTGATTATAGAAGACAACCTAATGGTGGCAGGGATGATTAGAGAGATTGCTATAGGTGTAGGTATTGAGGTGATAGGGATTGCCGATAGTTGGTCAGAAGCGGAAAAAATTATCCTCACTATTCACCCCGACTTTGCAATTGTAGATATCAACATCAAAGGGAGTATTGATGGAGTACAAGCAGCAACAAAACTAAAACACATCGGGGTAGAATCTCTCTTTTTGACCGCTTACAAAGATCTAGATATTATAAAAGAAGCGACCGATTTAGCACCTCTCTCGTACATGATAAAACCGATAACACCCGAAAACCTGATGGCTACTTTTATCTTAGCTATCAACAAATTAGATCTACTAAAACCTGCCAATCCTTCCCCAACCTATACTGTTGCCACCAATGGTCTCATCTACAAAGGTCAACATCTCGTTTCACTGTCGAAAAGTGAACGGTTGGTATTATCACTTTTACTTAAACATTTGGGACAAAATGTAGATTATGAGCTACTTTTTTATACTTTAGGGGAATACAGCGATGCAAGGAGTGAAGCATCATTACGTAATATCACTGCTAAAATTCGTAGAAAATGCCCCGATATCACTATCCAAAATATTAAAGGAGTGGGATATTCCGCTAACATTAATAACTGATAGGAGATGTACCTTTTGTACGTTAAGTCTCTTTGGTGATACTTTGATTATACTTGAACTGTATACTTCATAATATATAATTTCTTAAAGGAGAAAAAATGGCGATTTTAGCAACAGGCAGTGCAGGATATGCAGGTGGGACTGATACAGGAAGTGCTATAAATTGGATTTTTGGTGATAATAGTTATACCACTTATGATATGCGTGATACTCCTGATGGATCAAACGGTGATGGTGTCTTAAATTTTGGAGATACCGTTTATCTGTATGATAATGGTAGTTATTCAGGTATGACTATGACTTTTACCGGTACTGATAGTGTTACAGGAGATTTACTCTTTGATGCCGGCGGTAGCGGCATTTATACTTTTAGCTCCAGTTCTGCAAACCTTGCCCATTATGCAAGCGGTGCAATCGATTTCTACACCACCACCCCTGTCGCTTACTGCTTCCTCTCAGGCACCCAAATCACTACCCCGAACGGAACAACCAATGTCGAATCACTCTGTATCGGAGATGAAGTAATCACGACAGAAGGTATTGTCCAAAAAGTGAAATGGGTTGGAGTTCAAAACTGCCATAAATTTACCCTCCCTACCAATAAACTTCCGGTTATTGTCCGTAAAGAGGCATTGGGAGAAAATATCCCATCAGAAGACCTTTATCTCTCTAGCGATCATGCTTTATATGTTGATGGAGTACTTGCCCATGCAGGAGCATTAGTCAATGATATCTCTATCGTACGAATAAACAGAGATGAACTAGAGAGCAGTTTTACCTACTATCATGTTGAACTAGAAGATCACTCTTTAATCCTTGCAAACAATACCCCAGCAGAGACATTTGTCGATAATGCTAGCAGAGAACAGTTTCATAACTATGCAGAATATGTAACCCTTTATGGTTCAGATGAGAGTTTGAACCAAACAGGAGAACTATCACTTCCTCGTGCTATGTCTCAACGTCAACTTCCAAAAGCGATTAAAGAGCGTTTGGAGATAAGAGCGTTAGAGCTTTTTGCTTCTGAGGTTAGTGTGAGTGCTTAAGGCGCTCCAATCGGAACAACATATAATGGCTTTTATCGTCTATCATAAAGAGGCGATGTATTACAGCGTATAGTTCGTCACTCGGGCTTGACCCGGGGATCTATCCCCCTTAAAAGCACAAAGCTGGATTCCCGCCTACGCGGGAATGACGGAAAAAAATTATTTTTCTCCCCACACCTTCTCTATCCACTCACCCATCTTCGCTTCATAGCCACTGTTTTTAAACTCGACAAATTTGAGAGGTTTTGAGAGGTACTTTTGCTCTACCCAGCCTCCAAAATCGTGCGGATACAAATATCCTTTGTGCTGTTGGCGCAAATGTTCTGGAATATCGAGAATCACCCCGTTTTTCACGGCATTTTGCGCCGCATTGATTGCGTTATACGCCGTGTTTGATTTCGGAGATGCGCAGAGATAGATCACCGCTTGAGAAAGGATTATACGCGCTTCGGGATAGCCTATTTGTTTGACGCTCATCATCGCCGAAGTGGTTAATGTCAACGCCTGAGGATTCGCATTGCCAACATCTTCACTGGAGAGGATCACGAGACGTCGGGCGATAAATTCGGGCGGTTCGCCTCCCTCGATGAGGCGAGCAAGGTAATAAATCGCCGCATCAGGATCGGAACCTCGGATACTTTTAATCAGGGCAGATGCGAGGTCGTAATGAACTCCCGCTTCGGAGCTTCCCAAACTTTGTGCCGCAGGACGGAGTGATTTTAAGAGTGCTAGAGTTATCGGTTTGTTCAATGCGGTGGAGACTTCGAGCAGTTTGAGCATGGCGCGTGCATCACCACCTGAACTGGCAATCAAATACTCTCGCGCATCCTCGTCCATTTCGATGGAAGTACGAACTAACAAATCGGCTAACGATTCGGTGTTAATTCCACACAACTCAAACAATAGCGAGCGTGAACGCATCGCCGCAGTAAGGCTAAAATAGGGATTTTCCGTCGATGCACCGATTACTAACACACTGTTTTTTTCCATAACTGGGAGTAACACCTCTTGCTGATTCTTTGCCAGACGATGCACCTCATCGATAAAAATCAGAGGCTTAGTGAGCGAATTTTCGTATTGAGTAAAAATTTTTCGTAAATCTTCGATTTTGAGTGACGTGGCATTAAACTCGTAAAAAGGAAGTTCCATAACAGAGGCAATAATCCGAGCCAATGTCGTTTTACCGCAACCGGGAGGACCGTAAAAAAAAGAGTGTGTCAGATTACCGCTCTCGCACAATGAACGAAGCGGTGCATCGGGTGAGCACAACTGAGGCTGCCCGACTACCTCATCAAAGGTTTTAGGACGAAGTAAATAGGTAAAATCAGCCATTATTACTCTTTATTTGAACGCCAAAGGAATACATCCCTTTGGCTACGCTAGCCACTAAGGCACTAAAGCTTCGCTCATTCGAGCGAGATATTTTTACTTTTTAAATTTACTATCACTTTTCGGTTTATACTTATTAGTTCCAAAAACTTCGTTTTGCGGTTTTGGTTTTTTATCTTTGACAAATTCCCGCTTGGTCGGTTTTTTTACCTCTTTTTTAACAGGTTTTGTCTCTTCTTTTTTCACCGATTTCTTTTCAGATTTACGTTCACTCGGAACCGCTTTTTTAATCTCTTTTTGTTTTTGTTTCGCCGCTTTTTCAGTGGCATCTAAAAACTCACGCAGATTAGTATATTCAGCACGCTCCAAAAAGCGCACTTTTCCCGTAGGGAGGTTGTTAAGCTCTATCCCCCCGAAGCTAAGACGTTTAAGATCGACGATTTCAGCACCGAAATGGGCAAAAAATCGGCGTAACTCACGATTTTGCCCCTCACCGATAGCGACTTTGAGGATGGAATAATCCCCTTGATCTTTTTGGACTTGATAGGCATAAAAGGGGGCAAAACTCATCGGCCCTTCCTCAGCATATTCATGTGCCCCCGCACTCGCATCTTCGAGTTCTAGCCCCTCACCCATCGCCACTTTCATCGCATCGGAAACGGGACCTTTTATCTTGATTTTATAGACACGCTCCATTTTCGAGGTCATGAGTGCCGTCGCCACACGTGATGCATCAGTCATCAACAACAACCCCTCCGAAGCGTAATCGAGTCGCCCAATGGGGATAAAATGTTTGTAATTTTTAGAGAGAGTATCGTAAATCGTTCGACGGTTTTGCGGATCTTTTTTAGTAACTAACTCCCCGCGCGGTTTGTTATAAACGATCACGGTAAATTGATCCGTTGCGGTGATTTTATGACCGCTAATACTCACATTTGCGTTGCGCTCATCCACTGATATGGCAGGATTTTTTTCAATCTCGCCATCAATACGAACATATCCGTCCAAAATCGCCTGATCGGCTTCACGCCGTGAGTAGGTAGAGTAGTGAGCTATAAATTTATTGAGTCGCATCATGAGATACCTTCTTCCACGAGTGTATGAAGATGCAATGCACCTTGGATAATGCCATCACTATCGGTGACAACTAACAATTGTATTTTTTTAGACTCGATCAACACGAGTGCATCGCTTGCCAACATCGAAGCATCGTTGATAACCATAGGATTTTTTGTCGCATATTCATACGCGCTAGCATCAAGCGAAAAGGAATCACTCAGCAATGCACGCCGAATATCTCCATCACTGAGCAATCCTGAGAGCTTACCATGAACATCGGTGAGCATCACCGTCCCCAAACGCCCTTCGCTCAGTACCAAAATCGCCTCTTTCAACGAGGTGTTTTCATCAACGATAGGTAAATTTTTGGCTTGCATCAAATCGGATACTTTGACAAACAGTTTTTTACCCAATGCACCGCCAGGGTGAAAGGAGGCAAAATCCTCTTTTTTAAATCCGCGTGCTTCCATCAAACACACCGCCAACGCATCTCCCATCGCGAGGGTTAGCGTTGTAGAGCTAGTAGGGGCGATATTGAGCGGGCATGCTTCGACCGCAACGCTGATATTAATCACCTCATCGCTGTAACGCCCCAATGTTGATGAGCCGTTTCGAGTCATCCCGATTAGAGGGATATCAAATCGCTTGATATGGGGCAAAATAGCACTCAGCTCAGGGCTCTCCCCGCTGTAGCTGATGGCGATAACCACATCCTCACGACCAATCATCCCCAAATCACCGTGAAGTGCTTCCGTCGGATGGAGAAAAAAGCTCGGCGTCCCCGTAGAGGCAAAGGTTGCCGCCATCTTAGCCCCGATTAGTCCTGATTTGCCGACACCCGTAATGATGAGTTTTCCACGACATGCGAGGATTAGTTCCACCGTACGCACTATCTCATCACCGATGGTTTTTGTTGCATCACGTAATGTTTGTGCTTCGATTTCAAGTGTCTTGCAGGCTATTGCGATATAATCTTTATTCATAAAAATATTATAGCTAAAATAGGCTTTAAACAGGTGCAAAACGATGCAAAACCTCTACAGCGAAGTGACCTCTTTAGATAAACGGACAGTTGAGCAGTTTGGGCTTAGTGAAGAAGTTATGATGGAACATGCCGCACTGAGCTGTGCGCACACCATCCGCGAAAAGTTCCCCCCTAACTCATCCGTTTTGATCGTTTGCGGAAACGGTAACAACGGTGCAGACGGATTAGCGCTTGCACGTCTGTTGGATGGGATGTATGATGTTATCCTCCATCTCCCCTTTGGCGCGACATCACCTCTCGCATCACTTCAGCTCAAACGGTTAGAATCACTGAAGATAAAAAGTGAGCCTCTTCCCAAACATGTCGATGTAATCGTCGATGCCCTCTATGGAAGCGGTCTCTCTCGTCCACTTGAACCAAACGCGCGCACCCTCCTCGAAACACTCAATGCAATGGAAGGGTTTAAAATAGCGTGCGATCTCCCCAGCGGATTACACGCCGATGGAACCTGTGAAAACGAAACCTTTAAGGCGAACCTCACCATCACGATGGGCGCTCTTAAACGCTCCTTGTTCAGCGATGCGGCAAAAGAGGTGGTGGGAGAGATTATCGTTGCCGATTTAGGGGTACACCATACCCATTATGAAATCCCATCGTACTGGCATTTGATGGAAGAGTCTGATCTTCGCCTCCCCCATAGAACCAAAAATTCCAACCACAAAGGCTCTTTCGGTCACCTCGCGATTATTTGCGGCGAACATGTAGGGGCATCGGTTTTAGCCGCCTCAGCGGCGCTCCGTTTTGGATCGGGGTTGGTAAGCATCATTAGCAACGAAAACCTCACAATCCCCTATGAGCTGATGCAATGCCACTCTCTGCGCCCTACCACTAACGCCGTTGCACTGGGGATGGGGTTGGGGAGTGAATTTGACGATGATGAACTTCGACGATTATGTGATCATACCCATCCTATGGTGTTGGATGCCGATATTTTCATCCATCCCCTCTTTGTAACACTTCTAAAGCGTCCCAATCTCGTCCTCACCCCCCATCCCAAAGAGTTTGTTCAAATCTTAAAAATCTGCAACCTTGCCGATATCGATACCCAAACTCTCCAAGAAAATCGTTTTTTCTATGTTGAAACTTTTTGTACCGCCTATCCGCACGTCGTATTGCTCCTCAAAGGCTCCAACGTCATCATCGGTCGTCACCGCGATTTTTTCATCAACCCGCACGGTACGGTGACCCTCGCAAAAGCAGGCAGTGGCGATGTATTATCAGGACTTATCGGTTCACTCTTAGCCCAAGGGTACGATCCGCTCAAATCTACCCTCCAAGGTTCTCTAGCTCACGCACTCGCATCCCAAAAATTTGAGAAAAACAACTATTCTCTCACCCCATTTGATCTTATCGAAAGAATTACTACTCTATGAAAAAAATCGTCGCCCTTTTTAGCGGCGAGGGGACAAACCTCGCCAACTTAATCGAAAAAATCCATCTCAAACATGGTGCGATTGTCGGTGCTATTACCAATAATCCCGATGCAGGAGGGATAGCTAAAGCCCGTTCTGCCCATATCCCCGTAGAGATTTTAGACCATCGTGATTACGAGAGTCGAGAAGCCTACGATGTCGCTTTAGTAGAACTGATCGGTGAATACAACCCCGATTTAGTCGTATTATGCGGTTTTATGCGGATTTTAACCCCTATCTTTACCACTCAAACCAAAGCCATCAACCTCCACCCCTCACTGCTCCCCGCGTTTAAAGGTGCTCGCGCGATTGAGCGGAGTTTCGAGAGTGAAGAAAAAATATGTGGTGTCACCGTCCATTGGGTCAGCGATGAACTCGATGGAGGGGATATAATCTTACAAAAAAGTTTTACTAAAAACCCCTCTGATACTTTAGAAGAATTTTCGGCTAAAATTCGCGAAATTGAGTATGAGATTCTCCCGCTCAGCGTAATAAAAATTTTAAATGACTAACCCAAAAGGAGAAACACCTATGCACACATTACAAATCGGAAAATATACATTAGGCAGCCGTCTCATCGTCGGAAGCGGTAAATACGACTCATTCGAAACAACCAAAGCATCTACCCTTGCGAGCGGTTCAGAACTCATCACAGTAGCCGTGCGCCGTCTTAACATTACCAACCCCAACGAACCAAATCTTCGTGATACCTTTGCGGGGACGAATGTTAAGTTTTTACCTAACTCCGCCGGATGCACCACCGCCGAAGAGGCAATCACCCTCTTTCGCCTCACCCGCGAAGCTACTGGGATTGATCTCATCAAGCTCGAAGTGATCGGTGACACCCAAAAAACCCTCTATCCTGATGTACTAGAGACAATCAAAGCGTGTGAAGTGTTAGCGCGTGATGGCTTTACCATTATGGCATATACCAGCGATGATCCAATCATGGCACGCCGTCTCGAAGATGCGGGAGCCCACGCCATCATGCCTCTCGCCGCCCCTATCGGAAGTGGCTTAGGAGTTCAAAACAAATATAACATCGTGTTTGTACGCGAAGCGGTCAAAGTCCCTATTATCGTCGATGCGGGGATTGGGTGTGCCAGTGATGCGGCGTTAGCGATGGAGTTGGGAGCGGATGGCGTTTTGACAAACACCGCGATTGCGCAAGCACAAAATCCGATGATGATGGCAGAAGCGATGAAAAACGCGGTTATTGCAGGACGTTTGAGTTATTTAGCAGGACGGATTCCAAAACGTCCGTATGCGACGGCAAGTTCACCTGTTGATGGGATGATACAGTTTTAACCACTTTTCCGTCATTCCCGCGAAGGCGGGCATTGTGCCCCCTGCGGGTAAATCCAGTTTCTATACTTTTATTTCAAAACCTCTCCATCCAAATCCCCTTTTTCACGTTTTGCACTGTAAAACGCATAAATCAACATCCCGATAATCGACCATCCGATAAATCGTACCCATGTCTCAAACGGTAATCCCGCCATCATAAAAATAATCAAAATAAAGTTAAGCGGCATTAAAATCTTAAATGCAGGGACTTTGAATGATGGCTGTATGATATTCTCCCGTCGTAACACGATAATCGCTACGGCAACCATCAAATAAGCGAACAACGTCCCGATATTAACCAATTCAGCAAGCGTTTTCAGAGGAATTAACCCCGCCATAATACTCAACATCACTCCGCCGATAAGGGTTGCTTTGTAAGGGGTATTGAATTTTGGATGAATTTCACTCAAACCTTTTGGAAGCAGTCCGTCGCGTGCGAGGGCAAAAAAGACGCGAGTGAACCCAAGCCCCATAACAATCATAACGGTCGTGATCGTGATAACCGCACCGAGCGCAATAACATTCGCAGCAAACGGCTCATTTACCTTATACAGAGCAAAAGCAAGTGCATCCGGAACATTCAACTCTTGATAGGGGACTATCGCCGTCAATGTAAAACTCACTAAAATAAAGAAAACCACAGAGAGAGCTAACGAGAGGATAAGCCCAAGAGGGATATTACGTTCCGGATTTTTCGTCTCTTCGGCTACCGTACTGATCGCATCAAATCCAAGATACGCAAAAATAATCAACGATGCACCATGCCAAACCCCTTCCCATCCAAACGGTAAAAAATTGGAAAGATTGTGAAAATCAACATGGGGCAATCCCACGACAACAAAAGTGACCAAAACTGCCAATTTAATCAATACAATCGCCGTATTCACTTTAGCACTCTCTTTAATCCCAATAGCAAGGAGGACAAAAATTGCCAAGATAATCCCAAACGCACTGATATCGATGTACGTTCCTGCACTTGGGTTATACGCTCCGCTAAGAGCTTGCGGAATATGAATATTCATACTATTTTCTAAAAAACGCCGTAAATACCCCGACCATCCCGTCGCAACAGCCGCAGTAGCAACTCCGTATTCAAGAAGTAAATTCCACCCTACAAACCATGCAAATATTTCTCCAAGCGATGCAAAAGTAAAGCTGTATGCACTCCCCGCAACTGGATATGCGGAACTAAGCTCCGCATAGATCAATGCGGTAATACCAATCATCACCGCTCCCAGCAAAAACGATAATACAATCGCAGGACCTGCCATCGTTGCCGCCGCTTGACCCGTAATGACAAAAATCCCCGCCCCTATCACCGCACCGACTCCGATAAAGGTGACATCCATCAGCCCTAAACTGCGATTGAACTCTCCACGAGTACCGGACATATCTTTTTTACGAAAAATATCTTTCATCCCATTTCCCTATGCCAAAATAAGCTTCGATTATACATTATTTTAACTTTCGTAACTAACTATCTTATACTCCTTGACAATTCCATGATTTTAAACTATAATTTCGCCTCACTAATTTAGTCCAGCACTTCATTAGCTGATAGGTCGGGGCGTAGCTCAGTATGGTTAGAGTACTTGGTTTGGGACCAAGGGGCCGGAGGTTCGAGTCCTCTCGCCCCGACCATGTTTTTTCTTTTAGTATCATTTCAAACTTTTTATTTATGGTGGGATTAGCTCAGTCGGTTAGAGCGCTAGGTTGTGGTTCTAGAGGTCACGGGTTCGAGACCCGTATTCCACCCCATTTGTTTCTGGTTTGAAACTCCTTTGATACATGATGTTTTAGAAGGCGATTGTGCGTTCGTAGCTCAACTGGATAGAGTAACGGACTTCGGATCCGTAGGTTATAGGTTCGAACCCTATCGGGCGCACCATAGTAACTCGTGCGTCCTTAGCTCAGCTGGATAGAGCAATGCCCTTCTAAGGCATCGGTCAGAGGTTCGAATCCTCTAGGGCGTACCACCTTAGACTTTTTATGTGCGGATGTGGTGAAATGGTAGACACGCCAGACTTAGGATCTGGTGCCGCAAGGTGTGAAAGTTCAAGTCTTTTCATCCGCACCACCACTTTATAAACGCCTATTTCAGGCACTTCTTCAACCAACTTTTTCCATTGTGTCCAAAACTTTTTACTACGATTCTATTATTAACTTCGCCTATTCAACAATCAAGCATAACACTGCTATTTTTTTAAGCAAATTTTCCTATAATACCGTTATATCATAACAACTATAATGATATTAACCCCAAAGGAAATACCATGAAAATCGCACTCTATCTAGGGCTTTTGTTTATTAGTCTGTTTGCTCAAGAAGCAAATTTACCAACTGAGTTGAATAGTTGGAAAAGTTTATCGTATGTAGGTTCGGCAAAAAGTGCCGATGAGTTGCCGAATGCTGTGCTAACCCTCAATAAAGCTTCCTATGTCGGACTCATTAATACTCCAAAAATAAAATATGTAGTAAGACCTACCAAAGAGGGTGGTACGGTAAGCTATGGTGGACTTTTTCAACTCGATATCAAAGAGAGTGGTATCTACCGAGTTGTTTTGGGGAATGCCTCATGGATTGATGTGATTAAAGAGGGGAAAACGGCTCAATCGATAGCACATAACGGTGGACCTGACAATTCAGGGATACGAAAAATGGTGGATTACCCTTTAGAAACAGGGACATATACGTTGCAACTCTCCGCTGGAGGGGATAGCAACTCAGCCGTACTTGTCACAAAAATCAAGTAACTTAAAAGAGGATGATTATGAGACAAAGTATTTACGCTATTGTTGCCATATGTGTTTTTAGTGCAGAGCTTTATTCGCAATCTGCCCCGAGTAACAGCCAAGCAGAGAAAGCCAAAATCGAGTTAGGGCGACGGCTGTTTTACGATGCTGACCTCTCTATCAACGGCACGATGTCGTGCGCAACATGTCATGAACAAAGACGCGCTTTTAGTGATGGCAACAGTCTCCATCCCGGAGCGCTGGATGACCCAGGCAAACGAAATGTTCCGGGATTAGCCAATGTTAGTCTGTATAAAAACTTGACATGGGCACACAATCATCTTAGTGGTTTAGCTGAACAATCGTTTGCACCGATTAGAGGTACTGATCCCATAGAGATGGGGATGAATGCTCATGAGGATGAAATAACCAAACGATTAGGTCAAAACAGCTGTTATCAAAAACTCTTTTCACTCGCGTTTAGTGAAGAAAAAGGTGCGATTAATTTAGGTGCTGTCTCAAAAGCGTTAGAGAGTTTTGAAAAAACATTGATTTCCAATGATTCTTTGTATGATCAAAAAATGAAAAGCAAACAGCCTTTACCAACCAAAGATGCCCAAGCGGGGAAAAAGTTGTTTTTTGGAGCGGCAAAATGCAACAGTTGTCACACTGCACCCCTCTTTAGTGATGATGATTTTCATCAAGTCCAACCACAAAATCAAGTAGCAGTGAATAAAATCAAAGACAATGGATTATCCGATGTCACCGGTAACCCAAAAGATAAAAACTTTTTTCGTACCCCAAGTCTGAGAAATGCCGTTTTAACTGCTCCTTATTGGCATGATGGAAGCGCTAAAACACTCACCGAAGCTATCCAAAAACATGATGTAAAAATCAATCAAGCATTGAGTGAGAAAGAGATTAATAAGATTATTGCATTTCTCCAAACACTGAGCGATACGTCATTTATTACCAATCCACAATACGCGAAACCAAGCCAAGAGTGCCCATACTGAGTTAGTATGGAGGCTCTAATTTCGTAAAATTGACGTTATTTTGACCCAAAAGAGTCAATTTTTTTTGCAAATCCTATCTCATTTAATCCGCCGATTTTTTGCTCTAACAATTTGCCATCGGCACTAAAAAAAAGAACATTCGGTGTAGCAAAAACCGAATAGTCGCTTCTCGCCTCTTCGTTAAAATCAAGATTGATATAAAAAAACTGCGCTTTTTCATTGTATTTTTGGTCCAATTTTTTAACGGATTCCATAGTAATTTTACAAAATGGGCAAGGATCATTACCCAAAACGACAACGGAATATTTCGAAGAATTTTTAATTGCCTTTTTTACATTATCGTACGATGTAACTTCAATATTGGCGGCGAATAGTGATACCCCACAAACTAAACCGACAAAATACTTGAACATTTTTTCTCCTATAGCTCTTCTTAATTTACTGACCGCATCTTTTCGCTTTCTCTTCGATTAGCATCGTATTTAAAATAGAAAATACCTCTCTACTTGCTGATTCAGCATCTTTAAAATAGGTCATTACATTGTGCGATTTTTCGCCACATGTTCCTGATTTTACACAATGTATTGCATCATGAATACGATCATGAACTATTTTATGAGGGGATTCAAGCTTGTTATAACTAGGGACAGAGCCAAAGACCTCTTTGCCCAAGCCATTATCATACCATTTGCCCAAACGGCATCCGTGATGATCGGCAAATTCATCGTCTACACGATTCAAAAATACCGTTTTATACCCTCGGGATTTAAACAATAAATGATCGAGCTTCACCAGTACGATAAAAATTGAATACAAAATATCGGTACTGTTACTATCTATCTCTGCTGTTCGATGCTGTTGTTCAAAAAGGGTATTTTGAAAATGTCCCAGCTTATTGCTAGACTCCGTAGAGATAGCCTCCATAGTACTGGAGCGTTCATCTATTTCCATCGTATTTTGCTTGAGGCTTTGAACGCTTATTTCAACCTCTTGGGTCGCTTTTTGAGTCCTCTCAGCAAGTTTACGTACCTCATCAGCAACTACCGCAAATCCACGACCATGTTCCCCCGCCCGCGCCGCTTCGATAGCAGCATTCAGCGCTAAGAGATTGGTCTGATCGGAGATATCTTTAATCAAACCGATAATTGTGCTAATTGATTCGACACTTCCGGTAAGCTGAGCAGCAGAACCGTAGTTACTCGTAATATTTTCGGCAAGAGTTTGTTGGATAGCAAGCATCTCTTTGATTTCACTATTGATTTCAGTAGATGATGCACGGTTTAGGCGATTCAGTTCCGCAATCTCTTTAAGCTCTTCCACATCCCCCATAAGATCTTTTTGAAGCATGGATAGATCGTTTTCGCTCCCATGCACCAACCCCTCGGTTAATTCATGAATAAGGGTAAACATCACCTGAGCGGTTCGTGCGTCACTGGCCTCTGATTTTAGCTGCTGATTTTCTGATGACAAGTGCTCTTGGGAAGATTCCAATTCACGAATACGCGCATGAAGCGCTTCAACTTCTTTGGATTGATCTATATAGCGTTGCTTATAAAACATATTTATCCTTGATAGATGTAAATAAGCTAATATTATACGACTATTTTATCAATATGAATAATATTTGTATCATTATATTCTTTGAAGCAACTCTTCAACAAATCGATGATAGTCTTTTATCCCGCGTGAACGATCCGCATTATCAATAATGGGATTCCCCCCCTCAAACTGATTGGAAAGTTTCACATCAATCCCGATAGGAGAAAAAAATTTCTCTTCTCCAAACTGTACTTTGACTTTGGCAATTGCATCACGGTGTTCAGGGATGTGCAGATTAACCATCACCGGTAAAATACCGACATTTGGGGTAGATTGGTAGTTATTTGAAGCATGCTGATAGATAGCGCGCACCATCTGTCCAACCGCTACGACCCCTAAATGGTGAGGGACAAAAGGAATAACCACCGCATCAGCAACCTCTAGAGCATTTTTGAGCAGGGCATCAAACGTCGGTGGGGTATCGATTACCACATAATCAAAAAATTCATGAAGCATCTCATTGGCAAAACGATTTTTGAGAGTTCCGCGTAAATCACCGTTTTCATACACATCGAAAAACTCGGTTGCCGGAGAGAGGGTGAGTTGATCAAACACCGTCGGGACAAAGGTCTCACAAAGGGTTTTGCCAAAAAAGATAGAGTGAACACCGTTATCCAACGAACTCGATGATCCTACCCCCATCGAGGCATGTGCTTGGGTATCAAAATCAATCAACAATACCGAACCCCGCTTAGCAAGCTCACACGCCAAATTAACCGCCGTTGTCGTTTTCGCCGATCCACCTTTGCGATTAGAAACAACAATCGTCTTCATGCGACCGATTCATTAGGAAGTTTTATTGAGCTAACAACCACTACTAACGACTTGTTATACTCTACAACGCCGCGCGTCTCTAAATATTCTCCAACTTTGACCTGATGCCTGTACGGTTTTATCTGCGATTCATCAAAACTGACAATATCTTTGATCCCATCTACTTTGATGGCAAACAGTCCATTGGAGGAGCGATATATAAGTAGTTTTTGTGATTGGGCCGAAATATCATTACTCCGTCGTACCATCTCACTAAGCATTTTCATCGTCTCAACATACACACCGTTGACAATCTCTGCGTTATAGCGATCCAATTTTTCCTCATTACTTCCAAGCTTTAAAAGTTCTGCACCGATCTCATGTAACTGCGCATGTACAGGGATAATTGCTCTTATAATCGCAAGCACTTCAGGATCATGGGCACTGAATGTATATATCCATTTTCCCAAACGACACAGATGAGGATCAAGGGCAAGGGCAAATGGCGTCCCCTCTCGCAACGATAGCTCGAGTGCTTGTACCCAATTTTGGTGATCTTTTATCACCTGATTAAAGAGCTGCAATATTTGCTCTTCGTGTGTTTGCGTTTCACTAAGACGACGAAAACTGAGTACTTTTAGGGTGTAATCCTGATAATTCATCACCCCCTCAATATAAGGGTGTGCGTTAGCAAGAGGGGTAAGACGACCGATTTGATCGATACGCTCTACAGAATCAACCTCTATTGCGTACTGACTATTCCCAACACTAAAAACAATAAAATCAGACATACAATTCCTTTATCCGCAATGGGTCTCGCTTAGTTCAAACCCCTCACAAACGCGTTGATATAGCTTTGGATAGCTACCAAATAAGAACTCCGCATTATAGAGTTTTTTGTATGCCAATATTAGTTGTAAAATTCCCAAATGGATATCATCACACTCACTAAAATCAAACAAAACAGAGGTCGGGGATGAGAGTTGTAAGTAATCACGGAGTGGGACGATCTCATCTTCATAGGTCACACCGCTAAAGGTTACTTGATAATTTTCTATAACCATAGACATCTTACACCGCCTCTTTCATCGGCATAAAGACCGATTTGATAACATTAACGAGCTTATCATCCATATCGATCACACCACTGACCTCTAAAAAATTTCCCATACCTTTTGCCGTCTCTACCGGCTTTATCATCGATGATTCGATTTGAACCATATCATCAATCCCATCAACTTTGATGGCAAAAAACTGATTGTCATTTTGATAGATTAATAACCTTTGCATATAGCCGGATATAGATGAAGACATATCCCCCATTTTTTTGATTTCCCCGAGGGTTGTTGAATAAATAGCAACGATTTCTGCTCTGGCAAGCTCTAATGCTGCCTCCGGGTTACTCTCGCGTAATGCCAATATCTCTCGCCCTCTCTCATGTAGTTTTGCATGGGTTGGACGAAGCAGTTTGAGAATCGCTAAAATATCGGTATCATGTGTCGTATAAGCATCGAGCCATTTACCGAGATTACATGCATGAGGATCGGTAGTGAGGGCAAAAACGGTATTATTTTCCATCGCCTCCATAAAAGCAGTTACCCATTTTTCATGGTCGTTTGCTACCCTCTTAAAAAGTGCTGCGATTTCCGTTTCATGCTCATCCATCGCTGTCATTTTACGAAAATTGACAATTTTTGTCACCCGATTCTCATACGACATCATCCCATCGATAAAAGGGTGAGCATTAGGAATATGGGTTATCGATGGGATCTGAATAATTCGTTCAACATTCGCAACTTTCAGTGCATAATAATTGGTTCCTACCGTAAATACAATATAATCTTCCATATTATCCCCTTTAACTTGCATTCTGTAGATGTGATTGAAGCAAATGGGAAATTTGCAACATCCCCAATGGATCAATCACCATAATTATTTGACCGTTTCCAAGCAAAGCCGTACCGCTAAGAATTGGATGATTTTCCATAATTCCCTCCAGAGGTTTTTGAACCACTTCGAGTTGCCCCAATAAATCATTGACCACTACTGCTAACAAATTACCTTTAATATTCAATACAACGATTGGAAGTGCTCTCTTTTCGAGCCCTTTCTCATCGAGCATCCCTTTGATAAATAACAACGGAATTACTTCCCCGCGTAAATAGATAAACGGCTCATTTTGAAGATATTCGATTGCATTGGATTCGATTTTAACGGTTTCAGAAACACTCTCCATCGGAAACCCGTAATGGACATTATTCATTGATACATGAAGCAAAGAGGTGACCGCAAGCGACATCGGAATAGAGAGATAAATCGTGGTCCCTTGATTCGGTATGGTCTTGATTCGGATAGTTCCATTAAACGCTTCAATCGATTTTTTCACCACATCCATTCCCACGCCACGCCCGCTATATTCACTAATCACCTCGGCAGTAGAGAGCCCGGGTAGCATGACGAGTTCCGCTTTTTCACTATCACTCAGTGCATCAATTTGATCTAATGTTAATAGATCTTTTTCCAGCACTTTTTGGACAACACGATCAATATTTATTCCCGCGCCGTCATCACGTATCTCTACGATGATTTTATCACTTTGAGAGTAGGCAGTGAGAGTAATCTGACCTTCGGGATTTTTCCCTTTTTGAACACGAATTTCAGGAGATTCTATCCCATGATCGAGTGAATTTCGCATGATATGAATCATCGGATCAGCCAGCATCTCAATCATATTTTTATCGAGTTTCGTCTCTCCCCCTTCCATTGTTAAATTCACTTTTTTCCCAAGATTTTTGGAGATATCGCGCACCAATTTCGGATAACGGTCAAAGACATACGAAATCGGAAGCATCCGCATCGACATTATCAAATCTTGAAGTTGTTCGGTAAGGCGGTTAATAAACGTATATTTTTCCATAATAGCCCGTTTTGCCCCATCTCCACTCATCTTATGGACACCATCTGCGAGATAAGGGAGGGAATTTTTCGCTACTAGCAGCTCTCCCACGACATTCATCAAATGATCAATCGACTCTTGCTCAATTTTTACCGTTTTCCCGACAACCCCTTTTTTGGATGTTCCAGCTTTATCTTCTGTTTCAATTTTTTCACTCAAATGCTTTGGCTCAGAAGCAAGCGGTTTTATTATCGGCTCAACAACATCAGGGTGAGATTCTATCTCGTCAATAACCAACGTCTCAACAAAGATATTTTCTTGAATATTGACTTCTTTTACCGACTCCAACCCGAGTTCTTGTCGTAACCAGTGTATAAGTCCTTCGCGAGTTTTAAAAGCATCTGGAGGGGATGAGACATACTCTTCGAGATAATAACTAACCATCGATTGTACACGTTCGAATCCTTCTGGTGAGTCAAATGCTTCGAGAGCTTGCAGCTGTTGCATTAAAATCTCATGCAAACGCTCTTGTGCTGCTTCATCAAGAATAATATTGCCACTCTGAGGTGACTCTTTAGGGGCTTCTTCTTCTATCCATAAACCTTTAAGGGTAAAAGCTTCTCCTTTAGGCAAGATATCGAAAAATGGTTTTAACTGTTTCAAATCATCCGCTTTTATCCACCCTAAAAGATCCAAAAGACGATTTAATTGATAGCTTTGAAGGGTATTAGAACCGATCAAGGGGAGTGAATTCTCTATTTTTTGAGCTATTTCTGAAACATTTCCACTCTCTAATAGCGTATTGCATTGGGCTCCAAGTTCTTTTAGGACATCGAGGGTGTGTCCTGATTCCCCCTCATCAATCTGTAGTAATGTAGAGATATCAAGCGGCAAAAAAGTTAGTTCATCACTAAAGTTAAAGAGGGCATCGGCAATCTCATCATAGGTGGCGTAAACAAACGCACACATTTGTATTTTAAGAAGTAATCCATCAGTATCATCAAATCCTGACAAAAGAGCTGTCGCTCCATTTTCACTCATGCACGAATGGACACCGACCACTTTATCCGCAATTAACGAGAGGGTATAAACAGGGTCATTGCCATACACCATACACGATTCATCGACATCAAAGACGATTGCATAAAGTTGTGCTCGTGAGCATAAATCTTCATCGATTTCATCTAACTTAAAAGGAATTTTTTGGGGGGAACTTCTCAAAAATGGCATTGGAATGTTGATGACATCCCCGATAATCGTAACCATAGCGTAGGGGCAACTCCACACTACTTCTTCAATCGTTTTACCCATCAACGAGCTCAGCTCCTGCGCTATTTCATCGATACGATTTTCATCAGCATCCACTATCTCACCGCTCTCTTCTGCCGCTTCGATCAGATTAACCACCTCATCAAACGCATTATAAAGCGATTCCACCATCGCTTCTTGAAATTCAAGTTTTCCGGAACGCAACATATCCAATAAATCTTCTGCGTGGTGTGTTATCCGTTTTACCGATTCAAAGCCAACGATTCCAGAGCCCCCTTTAAGGGTATGGGCAGCCCGAAATACAGAGTTAAGGAGTTCAGGATCTTCACCGCCGATATTTTCGATATGTTGATCTATAAATGCGAGATTTTCTCTCGCTTCCAGTAAAAATTGTTCAAGCAAAGGATCCATCATTAACTCCTTAAAGTTGCGCTTTTAACAAAAGCTGAAGATACCTTTTGAGCGAATCAGGCTTAATCGGTTTGGTCTCAAAAAGATTTGCCCCCACCTTAAATGCTTCAAGCTTATCCGTAGTCTCTTCTTGGGTAGTAATCATAATGACCGGGGTAAATTTGCCGCTAGGCTGTTTACGCAATTCACTAATAAACGAGTACCCGTCCATAATCGGCATATTAATATCGACAAGATAAAGATCAATCTTATTATCCAATGTCTTCTCCAGTGCTTCCATCCCGTTTTCTGCTTCAAGTACGTTTATTCCCAAATCATTAAGAATAGTACGATGATAGCTACGTACTGTTTTTGAATCGTCGATTACCATTACTGTTGCCATCTTATTTCTCCTAAAAAAACTCTACGCCGTCATCATGATGCTCAAATTTACCGCTGAATGCAGAGTGCTTCTCTCGTGCTTGTTGAAGAACACTACTTAACTCTTCCTCTATTGCCGATAAACACTCCAATCCACTACCTTCATTTTCACGTAATGTTCGTATGAGATTTTGAATATTCTCGATCATCTCAATCGTCGCATGCAGCTGCTGAGAAACTATATCTTGATACTGCATCGCTTCCAACGTCTCATCATCAAGAGTCAATCCATTTTTTTCAATATAACGGACAATACTCAATTCTGCTATACGAGTTAACTCAATCGTTTCACTCTCCACCGATTTGATATGCTCCAATGCTTCATCCAGTAGGTCTAAAGATTGCACCTAGTGACCCTTATGGTAACCGCAAAACGCGAGAAATCGCTTGCTTCAACTGTGTCGGATTAAACGGCTTTACCACCCACCCCGTAAGTCCAAGCGCTTTACCTTGTTGTTTCAGTTCATCGCGAGTCTCTGTTGTCAACATCAATACCGGAGTACGCGCCGTTGGAGCATGCGCCCGAATCCCCTGCAAAAATTCGAATCCATTCATCACCGGCATATTCATATCGGTAATAATCAAATCAGGTTTTAAACCACCTTGAATCTCACGAAGCGCATCGGTTGCATTTAAATATTGCTTTACACTGATAGGCATCGAGTCGGTTACCATCCGAGTAGAGGCGAGTGCTGTCTCTGAATCATCAACAAATATTACTAACGGCATCTTAAACTCCTTTATTTTTGATAGATTAATGTGGAATCAATTTTTTTTGCCGTAAAGACCGAAGTAATACGGCTCATATACTCTGCATGACCAAGTAAAACATACCCGCCGATGTTAAGCATATCATAAAATGTCATTGCGACTTCTTTACGACTCGCATCATCAAAATAGATGAGCATATTTCGAGAGAAGATAATATCAAATTTTCCCAGTTGACGCATATGATTTTTATCAAATACGTTAGCAACTTTAAAGTCAACCGTTCCATGCAAATCTTTGATCAGATCATACCCAAATGGATGTTTTTTAAAATATTTTGCCAATATGGATGAGGGGACCGCATGAACCGAACGCTCCGAATATTTAGCAGCATTTGCTTTAGCAATGACATTGGAATCAATATCAACCCCCACCACCTCGATATCGCGCTCTTCGATCAAACACCCCTCTTCAAGCAAATGTAAAATCACCGAATAAGGCTCCTCTCCGGTGGAACACGGTGCACATAATATCCGTATCGAAGATGGTTTTTCTCTACTCTCATGCAGTTCCGGCAAAATACGGTTTACCAGTACTTCAAACTGCTCCTTTTCACGATAAAAATAGGTCTCATTGACAGTAACAGCATTCATAAGCGCTTGAAACTCATGCCCCTCTTTATCCTCAAAACGGAGTGTGTAAAAATATTTTCGAAAAGAGTCTGCTTTGATAACTTTAGCACGGGTATCGATGTATTTGGCAAGCTTCTCAAAATGTTTTTCAGCTTCTAAAAATATCCCCGTTTTACGGTAGATATATTCAGACATTTTGGTAAAATCGACACCCGTTAAAAGATAACCCATCTGACTACCCCCGAATCGCTTTTATCGTGGTATCCACGGCAAAATCAATATAGGGATCATGAAAACGTTCTTTGATACTCTCCAGCAATGGGATATCTCCAATCTCTCCAATCTCCGATAAATAGTCAACTGCTGTCGAAGCGACATTGATATCAAGCTCACTTTCTAATAGCTCCACAAGCATCTCACGCGATTCCGCAAAATTGACATCGCCCAAAACATTGATCGCAAAAATCCGAAGATCCCGATCATCTCCGATCAAAAACTTAACAATGTAATATCGTATTGCCTCCCCATAGCTTTGAAGAGTCGTAATTCCAAGATTTCGGATATAGGCATTACGAACGCTCAACAGCCCCATGATTGCCTCAATCGGTGCACGATCAGGTTCCATTGCAGTGAGAAGCGAGGAGATATAACTCGCCATATCTTTATCGATACGAGGATCATCGCTCATTAAGCTAACGAGCTTTATCCCACCTCCCTCAAAAAGTGCAATATTATCGGTAGCATAACGCTGTGCATCCAAATCTCCTGCACTCTCTTGGTAAAACCTAATGGCATCCTCAAGAGATACTAAGTCAGGAAATTTTTGAGCTACCGGTGCAGTATGTTTTTTTATTAATGCCATTACATCTCCCTTTAGCGTAGTATTTGCAAAGAGCGTACTATTTTTGGAAATGGAAGCTGCTGGGACACGCCACCACGTTCAAACGCCTCTTTTGGCATACCGTATACGGTTGCCGTCTCTTCGCTCTCACCAATCGTAAATCCACCCGCTTTTTTGATTTTTACCATCCCATCAGCTCCATCATCTCCTATACCGGTTAACAATACCGCTGTAATCTGATCACCGGAAAAGACATTGAGGGCACCCTCAAACATCTCATCAACACTGGGCTGAAAATAGCGGTTATTTTTATTTTTCTCTTCTCGAACAACTATTTTTCCGGTCACTTTTTTGGCAAAATGGAGATGAACCCCTCCTCGTGCTAAAAAGATCACCCCATTCGCAAGCTCCAAGTGATCCTTTGTCTCCACAACAGGGAGTGTGCTTACCCGATCAAGACGTGTCGCGAATGCAGCAGTAAACTGCTCCGGCATATGCTGAACAACACAAACCGCATAGGGAAATCCGGCAGGAAGTGCCACACAAATTTTCTCAATCAGTCCCGGTCCTCCCGTAGAAGCACCAATAAGCAATACTTTCGTGACCTCATCCGAAACAGCATGCGTTCCACGCACTTTTTCCCTAACACTCAGCGGACGTTCTCTTTGAATCGGGCGGCGAGCAACCGATTTGAGTCTGCGGGGAGGGATACGGCTGAGAGACTTAACTTTAGAGAGTATATCTTCTCTGTTTTCATTTCTTCCGACATTCATCGTCCCCGGTTTTGCAATATAGTCAACCGCTCCCGCATCGAGTGCTTCCATTGTAATCCCTGCACTCTCTGTGGTGAGCGAACTAATCATCAAAATGGGTGTTGGACGTTCCTCCATAATACGTCGAACCGCTGTAAGTCCATCGGTAACGGGCATATTGATATCCATTGTGATAACATCATACTGCGTCTCTATCGCCATCTTGATCGCCTCTTCACCGTTACGGGCTGTATGAATTTCAAAATCAAGTTCCGCAATAATCTCACTGAGCTGTTTACGAACCAATGCGGAATCATCCGCGATCAACACTTTTTTCATCTCTCAACTCCGATCAGTTTTGAGATCTCTTTATTAAATAATAATATCAACCGCTCTCCATTATTGAGACTTAATACATTCGAAAATATCGATTCACCACTCTCATCGGGATGTATTTCCGATTCACGGATTCCTAATACATCACTCACGCTGTTAACAAAAAATCCAATATTTCCCTGACATATCATAATTTTTTGATCATGATCGATAAATGGATTTATTCCCAGTCGCTTATAAAGTGATCCTATAGTGATGATTTGTCCTCGTATATTAATCACCCCTTCTACTAAATCGGGTCCATTAAACACGGGAGTTAAAGGTATCCTATCAATAATCTCCGCTACCTCTTCAATTGGAAAAGCATACTCCTCTTCCCCAAGTGTAAAGATCACTACTTCCATAATCTCTTTATTTCTTTCATCATCCACATGACTGCCATTCAGAGGAATAAACTCTTCATTTCGCGCAATTAAGGTATCAACCAATTCAGCTCCTATCAGCGAAATTATCTCCTCTTTGTATCGGGCAACCCCTGCAATATGATTCTCATCATCATTGCGTAGATCAAGTTCACTATTACTAAACTCACGGATATCGACAATCTCATCAACAATGGTCCCTAATGTTTTTCCATTACGTTCCAAGATTATTATTCGATTTTTATCATTTGATTGCGTCTCATACTGAAAATAGCGGCGCAAATCAGCCACTAAAATCAACTCTTCACGGAGTGAAATCATCCCCTCTATCTCAAAATTAGCACCGAGAATAGGCGTTATAGGCGTATTAGTATTGAGGATTTCAGAGAGTTGATCAATCTTAATCGCATACTCTTCATTTCCCATTCTAAATACGACATAGCGTTGATAATCATCCTCTCTCGATGATTGGATTGCATCAAATCTTTTTTTATCCCCTACAGAGCGCGGCATAGCTCCCACTTTTTGTATACGGTGCAATGCAGCTTCTATATCCACTACTTGAATCAGCTCATCATTTACGTGGACAATTGCCAGTATACAATCGTCGCTATTATCAGCATATTCAACAGATGAGGGTTCAACCGAAACCGAAACACTCACCTCATCTACCAAAAAAGCAATACCGTGAAAAGGTCCATTCAAAGTAATAATCCGATTTTTAGCCTCTACACCGCTGCAAGGGGTAAATCCCAAAAGTCTATTCAAATCCAACAGTGTTGAAATATTACCCCCAACAACACATAATCCACACACCTCTATAGGACTTAATACCAAAGGAGAAATATCAGGCACACGAAGAATTTGCTCAATAAATACCGTAGAAAGTCCAAAAGGATTTCCTGCGTGCCGTATGATCAATATTTCTTCGATAGGCATCAAACTTTATCCTTGTTGAAGCTCGTCTGCCATAACGGCAAGCTCCTCAACACCCTCAGAGATATGATTCACTGTTTCAATGATAAGTTCACTTGCTTTACGAGATTCTTGCGCATTACGAGCAGATAGCTCTACTGCTTTTTGAATTTCGCTGATACCGATAAGACCTTGGTTCAACCCTTCAATATTTTGATCGTTTATTGATTTAAGTCCGGTAAAACGATCCAATAAATCAACCAACATGGCTGTGATTTTGTCAATTTCAGTAACAAGGGCAGTAATTTGTTCCTTTTCTAGCTCTTGATTAACCAGAAGCTTTAACCATTCTGTGCGAACTGTATCGATCTCTGCATTCATCGATTCGATAGTATCGTTAATTTTTTCGGTATTACTCTCAGAATCTTTAGCAAGATTACGGATATCGCTACTTACAACCGCAAACCCTTTCCCAAAATCCCCTGCTCGTGCGGCTTCAATCGATCCACTAATTGCCAACATATTAAGCTGAACAATACTTTTAGAGATACTGCCGACCGTTTTATCCACATTTCGGGTCTCTTTAATAATAACATTAAGCTCACTGCTCGCACTTCCACCTTCATTCATTGAGGCGGTAAAATCATCTCCTATCCCTATTATTTGACCTTTTACATCGGCAAACGATATTTTAAGCAAATCAAAATTTCGGCGGACGATTTCTATCAGTTTAGCGATATCTTTGGAGGCTGAAACACCGCTTTCAAATAACTCTTTATTGGCTATGGCACTATGATTTGTCGCTTGCGATGCCGATTCGATTTGATTGAGTCCCGTCGTTACCTCTTTGAGTGACATTTGAATATCTTCCATTGAAGAGCTGATCGCATCAGCAGAAGCTGCAATCTCTTCGGCGGATTTCATCGTATCGGTAGAATATTTGAGTTCTTCAGAGAGATTGTTGAGTTCTTTAATATCCTCTTCGGTTTGTATCAAAGAATTACTCTGCATCTCGATACTGTTTAATGTTTTTTCAACCGATTTAGCAATCTCACCCGATGCATCAGCAATCTCTTTTGAACCATCATTGATAAAAGTAATCGAATTGCTCAAGCTTTGTGTATACCCGCTCATAGAGCGTGCTGATTCAACCGAATAGGTAGCGATTTTGGTCAGCTCTTCCATTTTTTGACTAAGTGCACTTCCGCGACCACCCGTTTGTTCTATAATATTAGTAGTTCTATTAATACTTTTAATGATTCCATCGATACTCTCTTGGATTTTGTTAACCAAACGGGAGATAAACTCAGCATTTTTTTCCGATTCTCCCGCGAGTGCACGTGTCTCATCCGCTACGACAGCAAACCCTTTACCGTGTTCTTTTGCTCGACTCGCTTCAATAGCGGCATTAAGAGCTAACAGATTTGTTTGGTCAGCAATTTTGGCAATAAAACCAACCGCTTCACCAATATTTTCGGACGACAGCTTTAACTCTTCCGATTTTTTAGAAGAGACTTTCGCAACATGAACTGCTTTTGCCATACGATCAACGGAGGCATTAATCGTGCCAACTGAACTCACTATATTCTCACCTGCTGCCAGCGTAGAGCTAATAACTGTATCAATACTGCTCGTCATACGGGTTATATTGGAGCTAATAGCTCGAACATTTTTAAGAGCTTGTTCACTCGCTCCGCTGTTCTCTTCCGCTGCAGTCGCGATTTGCTCCATGGAGCTTTTGAGCTGTTCAATCGCACTAACGCTCTCTTGCGCATTGTCCAAAATAGTTGTGGCAATCCCAGCTATACTCTCTGAAATTTGTTGTTGTTTTGCTAACGTCCGCTGCCGTCGTTTTTCGGGTCCTACACTTCCATTCATCGATAAAGATGCACTATCTGATCTTCTTACTAATGCCATGTTATTTCCTCCGTTACTTATTCAAACGCCATCGAAAAGCACTTTCGATTGGCAACTCGGCTAAAACACTGAATTTACTTTATTCCCAATTGGCATATAATGCCTCAGCTTTTTTTATCTCATCGCGCGTAGGCTTAATCCGAATAGAGGCATATTTAATATTTCCATTTTTATCGATAGAACGCATTACAGTCGCATATACCCAATAAAATCCTCCCCCTTTACGGGCATTTTTAACCATACCGGTCCAAAACCCTTTTTCTTGGATATCGTGCCACAATGATCTAAACGCAGCTCGTGGCATATCAGGATGACGAATCACGTTATGCGGTTGCCCTACCAAATCATCCTTACCCCATCCCGCAACGTTGTAGAACGAGTCGTTTGCATAAGTGATGATCCCTTTCTCATCGGTTTCACTCAAAAGATAGAGCTCATCATACATCACCTCTCCATCATCCATAAACATTAACCTATTGTTCTGAGTTTTTTCCTCGGGTTTAACCATTATTTTTCCCTCCATTAAGAGACTTAGCCATATGTAGCTTAACGTTAGATTTCTAAATATACACTGAATAGAACATTATTTATTCTTATTGTCATTTTAAACGCCAACGGGGATAAAGGTCTGATTTGTCATAATGTCAACTCAAAAATTTGAACCCGTATTCTCTTAACTAAAGTACCCTTGTATGAAACTATTATTCTCTCTTTATCTCTCTATCGCTTCTCTGCTAGCCCTCGAAGTCGGAAACGGGAAAAGTATCCTTATCCCCACTACTGCCGCCATTGGTTACATACAAGAGGGAAATTCTACCTTTCCACTTCTCCCTCATCCACTCTCTCTTACCCAAGGATTTGCTATAGTCCCCATCGATTACTATACCCATCCGACACTTGATACCCTCACATGGGTAACCTCTGATGATAATCTCTCTATCGAACTGAATATCATTAATGCCCCCTATCCTATTGAAGTTCTCACCGTAGATAACTCAAAAGTCTCCCCGCCCACTGAAGTGCTTCAACGAATTGCCGAAGAGAAAGCTGAAGCCGAAAAAATCTATAACACGATAACATCCGCGCGTTATTGGAATAAACCTTTCATCCGCCCGCTAGATTCGAATACAACGAGCGAATACGGCTCTGCACGCACCTATAACGGCACACTAAAAAGCTATCACGGAGGGGTTGATTTTAGGGCACGCACCCCTTTGCCGATTCTTGCAACCAATGCTGGAGTTGTCGTATTGGCAAAAGATCGTTACTATGCAGGGGGGACGGTTATCATCGATCATGGAGAGGGGTTATACAGTTGTTATTTTCACATGAGCCGATTTGATGTCAAAGTGGGAGATAGGATAGAGAGAGCTCAAACAATCGGGCTAACAGGAGCAACAGGACGGATTACCGGTCCCCATTTACATTTTGGCATTATGATTTACGGAGTTCAAACTGACCCAATCGATTTACTAACACAAATCAATAAATTATTTGATCCAAACAGAGTGTTTTAAAAAGGGTTCAATCCTTTTTCATCACCGCCCACACAAATCCGCCGAGACCAACACCCACAACAATCACCAAAAATCCCACTTGAAACCAGTCCATTGCGGTCATATTTTTCCTTTAAACATTTTTTCTGTCATCCTGAACTTGATTCAGGATCTTAGATTGCGGATCTACCCTAAAGGGCACGTGAAGTCCGCAATGACTCTGCGGTAAGCTCTTTTTCTTTCAACTGCCCACATGCGGCACTGATATCCAACCCTTTGGAATCACGGATAGTACACAATACTCCGTGTTTGATCAGATACTCCTGAAATGCCACCATATCGGCACGCGTCGGGCGTTGATAAGGCGACCCTTCATACGGATTAAAAAAGATTAGATTTACTTTGGACTTAATTCCGTGCAACAGCTTAACCAGTTTTTTTGCCGAAGTCAGATCATCATTTTTATTTTTGATAACCAAATACTCAAACATCACCCGTTTACGGGTATCGATAGGAAACCGCTTCACCGCCTCGATAATCGAAGCGATGTTATACGCTTTGTTCATCGGTATCAGCTCACTACGGAGTTCATCATCGACCGCATGGAGCGAGATGGCGATATGAACCCCTAAATCCATCTGACCCAGTTTATCGATTTTAGTACTTAATCCGCTCGTCGAAACGGTTTGCCGTTTCCCTGAAATAGAGAGTCCCTCTTCATCTTTGAGAATCGTAATCGCTTTCGCGAGATTGTCCAGATTATCGAGCGGTTCCCCCATCCCCATGTAGACGATATTGAGCCGTCGATGAGCAGCGAGATTATTATCCATCTTCACCGCTAACACTTGCGCCACAATCTCTCCCGCACTCAAATCACGAGTAAACCCCCCCTTGGCGGTGAGACAAAATGAACATCCCACCTTGCACCCTACCTGCGTCGAGACACACACCGTAAAGCGAGCTTCATGTTCGATGTTCCCTTCATCGTCGATGGACTCGTCTTTCATCTTGAGCCACACCGTCTCGATGGTTTTGCCATCACTGAGTTCGAAAAGATATTTAATCGTCCCATCGGTTGAACACTCTTTACGGGCGATTTTGAGGGGCATAATCTCATACTCAGATTCCAACTCTTCACGCATCGCTTTGGGGAGATTTGCCATTGTCTCAAAACTCGTCGCATACTGATGATAAATCCATCCCCAAATCTGTTTGGCGCGAAACGACGGTTTCACTAGATGTGCGAGTTCCGCTTTGGTGTAATCCAAAATAGATTTTTTAGCCATGGATTAACCCTTTTTCTTTGAGATGTTCACGAAGCAATACTTTCGCAAACCCGTGATTGGCGATAAAGTCCCGATGAGCATTGGCATCGCAATAGTTGGTGATACAAAAAACACCCCCAGCAGGGATACCGAAAACCTGAGCCACCCGCATAACACTAAAAAACTCCATGTTTTCAATCCCCATCCCCAATGCTCTCATTTGCTCCATCGCCCTCTCACTCGTGGTGATGTAGTTGGAGCAGTTGACGATAACATCTTTGACGTTTTCAGTTTGCGCAGAAACGACGTTATCGATAGGGGTATAGGCACTTTTGTCCAAAAATCCTAACTCGATGTTAGCCGCTGTTTTAGACTCGATAATGTCGTTGATTTTATGTTCACCATAACTCCCCGCACTCCCGACGAAGAGGAGAAATTCGGGTTTGTGAACCAAACAGTGTCGCGTGAGATTGATCGCACTGTCAATCAGCCCCACCCCTATCGGTATCGCAAAATCAAACGTTTCGTTATTGCCGGCACAGAGAATCATCACACACCTTATTATTTAGTAAATCGAAGAATACTACTTTTAGATTTAGACCTTGATTTGATTCACAAGTTGATTGGTTAAAGTAATGGAAATGGTTTCCACTCACTTCTTTGTTTTTTGGATAGATCAGATACATATCTTTGCATTGCTCGTATTTTGTGCCATAAGCATAAAGCTGATACATATCACTTTGACTCACACCGTTATTGGTTTTTACCTCGTCTAAAATTTTCCATTTTGTATCGGCGATAATCATCTGTCCATCGTGATAAATAACGATGTCGGGTTTGAGTCTGAATTTCCCCGAACCGTTTTCATATGCCAAATGGTGTGTTTTATCCTGAGTAGTGATGTGCTCATACTGTCGGCGCAAATACGCCGCTACATAGCTTTCAAATAGTAAATTCATATCAAATAAAAGTGCGAATGAAAGATCATTCCCTTTGTAGGGACTAAAGCTATTGTTTTCTAAAAATGTTTTGCACCAAATCAAAACTTGCTCATAATCCCTCATCTGCCGATTGAGTTTTACTTTAGAGAAATCGGTTTTAAAATCCACTGACGGCGCAATAGAATCGAATACAAACAAAAATTCTCGAATCCGTTGTTGATTACGATTGGATGTGGATCGCTTGTAGAGGTATTGCAATGAGCTTTTAATTAGCCGATTTTCGACACGATCACTGCTAAACTCTTCATATTCAACAAAAAATCGCTCTTTGTGGATAAAGTTTTGTTTAATATGCTCTCCCATTTTGAGCTTCCCTTTAAGAAAGGGGAGATTCTCTTCACGGGCTAGATAGTCACTCTTAATCCCACGCTGGATAAGTTTGGCAAGCTCATCCAAAAACATTGTGATAAATATCTCAAACAGAGGCATTTTAGCACTCTGCAAATGTGCCGAATTAAAACTCCGAAAAGGTGAGTTTCTGAGTGTCCGAAGCATTTTAAATAAAATCTCTTTTGCTTGTTTAGGGTCATCATTTTGGAAAATTTTAGGGAGAATTTCGATAGTTGTACCGTCTTTGGTTTGGATCACTCCGACAAAATTTTGAGCCTGCAAAACTTTTCCAAACCCTTTTTTGGTGGTGAGTTTGAGATATTCGGCGGTTGGCTCGTTTTCGAGTACGAATTTTTCAATCGCTTCAAAATTTTGGGGTGTGATATAGTGAGGTTTTAGTTCATCTTTGTATTGTAAGAAGTCATACTCTTTTATTATCATGATTGAAGTTTTGTGTAATCAAAACTCTCTTTAATCGAATAGATGCGTTTTTCATCTTCAAGATATTCATCGGGTTTGTAATCGAAAATATCCGATTTCACTTCGATTTTATCAATAAATCCATCCCCTAACACCATGCGAATTTTTTCCCAATCGTCGTAAAAATATTCCTGTAAAAGAGGGAAAATCTTGTTACGCATCACATTGTCTAAATCGACTTTGCTCTTAACATCAATAAAGTAAGCGTGTCCTATCGTGTGATCCCGATCATAGAGATATTCGACACGTTGATTGATTTTTGAGAGAATTTTTTTCAACTCAATCCCCTCGATCATGCTGTCATTTAGCGTTTCCAAGTCGGGCATCATCTCTTCGAAATGAAACCGTCGGCGTAATGCCGTATCCATCAGTGCGATACTACGATCAGCCGTATTCATAGTTCCAATGATATAGAGGTTTTGAGGAACACCAAACTCTTCATTACTATAAGGGAGTTGGAGCTTGATCGCTTCATCCGCACCGATACGCTTACTCGGTTCGATCAGAGTGATAAGTTCTCCGAAGATTTTGGAAATATTCCCGCGATTGATTTCGTCGATGATAAGAATATAGTTTCGTTTTTCTTGATCTTTCTTAAACAAATTACTTTCATCGCTAATCTCTTTCCAATCGGTATAACCGTTTGATTGTCTTCCAAGAATCACCGAAGATGCTGCACTCATACTTTGGAAAATATAATCCTCTTCCATGATATAAAACTCTGCTTCTTCTTTTAATTTAGCATGTTCTAACAGTTTGTTTTTCAGTGCAACGTAGTTGTAATTTTCAAATGATGCGGCTTGACCTTTACGGATTTTTGAGCCTTTTAATACTCTGTAGGTGCTAGCATCTTCTTCGATCATTTCGGCTTGAATATTCAATGTTTTAGCATGAAGAGAAAATTTTCGTTTGTTAGCAACAGGATTACTGTGTTTGGTGTAATTTTCCAGTGAATTTTTAGACATTCTTTTAAAAATACCGTCTTTAACGGCGTAAATCATCTCTTCGCCGTCTTCATTCCCCTCTTCTCCGACAGGTATGGCTCTGATCCCTTCGACAAACTCTTCATACCCGTAGCTTTGATGAAAAGTGACAAACTCGATTTGTCCTGATTTTCGATACTCTTCAAATTTGGATTTAGCCTCTTTTCGCTCACTGGGAACATTTCCATCAATAATCGCTAACGCTTTGGTGATTGTGTTATAGGTTTTTCCTGTACCGGGAGGACCGTAGAGGATCTGGTTAAGATGTATGATTTTTGATAAAGACTGCTTCTCTAAAGGAATAGTTAAATCACAATGACTTTGGATATATTGGTGAATCGCTTCAAATAAAGTTATCCTACCATCTTCTCTTCCTAAAGTTTCATTCCCTCTCCAGCCTTCAAATAAAAACTTGTATAAATTGTCTTTTGTTATAGCCTCATAAGTTTCTTTTTCAGTATTAAAAACAATCTTATAATTGCCGTTTTCTTGTTTGACTAGATTAATACTTGTCCCTCTTTGTGTTTCAAGAGGTAATCTGTCACTATTTTCTTGTATTGCTCGATCTAAACATGAGCATATCAAATCAAATTTTTCTTTATTTATCATAGATTGCCCTTCTAAAATATTCAAAACGTATTGATACAATTGTTGATTATTATTCAGAACATAATTAACGGTAGAGCTTTTTAATCCATGAGCTACAAGGTTTTCAAATTGTAGTAAATTTGCTTTTTCCTCATCAATTTTTGTAATCAAGTCCAGTCTAATCGTTTCATCGTTAATTTCACTGATTTGCATAATATACTCAATGCGAAAAACACCCTTTGAGATATATATCAGAACCTTTTGACCTATTTTAGGACTTCCGATACTTTTTCTACTCCAATCATAATATCCCTGATGTTCTATTGTCGGTCTAACATCTCCCCATTCACCTTTTGGGTTATGAGTTATGACGGCTATTTCTTCCATGGATTTTGCCTTTATTAAGAATCTTTTACTTCACTTCACCCAATATCGTCATCGTAACACTTAACAATCCATCAATCTCATTCGCACAAATTTCATAAATGGTTTCAGCATCGAGATCAAAATAGTGATGTGACAAAATATCTCTAACCCCTTTGACTTGTTTCCACGGTATTTGGGGATATTTTTCCAATAGCTGAAAATCAGTGAGCTTATCGACGTTTTTAAAACCCTCCCCGATGGCGATCAAACGCATCGAGATGCTGTCGAGTTTTTCAAGCCCATGTTCATCTTTGAGAAAATCATCCGAACTTTTGATACTTTGAAATCGTTGTTGGATGAGTTTTAACGAGGTGATAATATCTTCGAGGGTAGAGCGCAGTATCAATAGTCGATCATTGTGCATAGATCACATCTTTTTTAATCATCTCTAAAAAAAGAGGTTTCATGTGTTTGTGTTCACGGACAATGTCCACTTTTTTGTGCAGATCATTTTCAATCTGTTCTTTAATCGCGACCATATCGAATAATGAGGGTTTCATTTTAACAAAAATATCGATGTCGCTCTCCTCTTTTGCTTCGTCACGTGCGTAACTTCCAAACAGCCCTATTTGCTCGACATCGTATTTGGTTTTGAACTCTTGAAAATGTTGAAAAAGGTAGTCTAAAATATCTGACTTTTTAATCGTTGTCATCAACATATCCCCCTTTTTCTCATAACTTTTATTAGCTCAATTATAACACATTGACAACTTAGAGTCGTACCGGGATCCCGTTGGCACTAAGGTAGCGTTTGAGATCCATAATATCAATCTCTTTGTAGTGGAAAATACTTGCCGCCAATGCCGCATCGGCACCGTGTTCAAACGCTTCGCGGATATGCTCCATCGTTCCCGCACCACCACTGGCGATAACGGGTACATTCACTGCACGGCTGATTTGCGACGTAATGTCCAAATCAAATCCCGCTTTCGTCCCATCCGCGTCCATCGAGGTGAGGAGAATCTCCCCCGCTCCGCGATCAACCACCTCTTTTGCCCACTCGAATGCATTGATACCCGTATCAACACGACCACCGTTGAGATAAACGTTGTATTGGTTCCCCGTTTTTTTCACATCGATAGCGACGACAATGCACTGAGAGCCAAACCGTTTCGCCCCCTCGTCGATAAATTCGGGACGTTTGATGGCGGCGGAGTTGATGCTCACTTTATCGCACCCTACGTTGAGCAGTTTATAGATATCGTTAAGTTCTCGGATCCCTCCGCCGACGGTGAGGGGGATAAATACCTCCCGCGCTACTTGTTCGACGATATGGACAATCGTATCGCGCTCTTCGTGAGATGCGGTAATATCGAGAAACGTGAGTTCATCTGCCCCCTCTTCGTTATACCGCTTGGCGACTTCGACAGGGTCACCCGCATCTTTGAGACCGACGAAATTTACCCCTTTGACAACGCGACCGTCTTTGACGTCCAAACACGGGATGATCCGCTTAGCAAAAAAATTATCCATTACAAACCCTCTACCTTGCCATAGCATTCTTAATTCCCTTATTATAACCCCACTTCTCTTAATAGCCCATTACCAAAAGTAACGATAAGAAAATATTATTTTCACTATTTATGAGCAATTAACACTTTATACGGTATAATCCAAAGAATGCAAAATCGTGCCACTATCGCCAAAAAGAAATTTGGTCAAAATTTTTTACGTGATCATGCTGTTTTAGCACAAATCATCCAATCGATGCCCGATACCCCTCACCGTATCGCAGAAATCGGGCCTGGATTAGGTGATTTAACTAACTATTTAGTTAAAGTCAAAAGTGTTACCGCTTTTGAGGTTGATACCGACTTGTGCAAGCATTTAGAACACCATTTTGCCGATGCTATCGCTACCGAAGCTCTAACCCTCCGTTGCGGAGATGTCTTAGAACATTGGAAGAGTGAGCTTTTGGATGAACCGTACGATTTAGTGGCGAATTTGCCCTATTATATCGCGACCAACATCATCCTCAAAGCCCTCGCCGATCCGGCGTGTAAAAACTTGCTTGTCATGATACAGCGTGAAGTGGCGGAGAAATTTTCCGCTGCACCCAATGAGAGAGCTTTTGGAGCACTCAGCGTCATAGCGCAAAGTGTAGGAGATGTTGAAATCGTCTTACATGTACCGCCAGAGGCGTTCGAGCCGGCTCCCAAAGTCGATTCTGCCGTACTGCTCATTTCAAAACGGTCGAATCGAAATGATGAAGGGTTTGAAGATTTTTTACGCGTAGCCTTTACACAGCCACGTAAAACCCTTCACAAAAATCTCACTGCACGCTATGATGGAGACGCTCTAATAAACGCATTTTCTGCGTTAGAATTAGAACGCACCATCCGACCTCATCAGCTCTGTACCTCTGACTTTCACCGGTTATACGCTATTTTGTCTTAATGTTACTCACTTTTTAAAATGAGCAAAACAGCCCTATTCTCTCGAAAAACAACGTTTTTTGTAGCTTTAGGGGATTGCAAAGGACTTTAGTCCTTGCCACTAAAACGGATGTATTCGTTTTAGTGCGTAACATTAAGCAAGCAAGCACCAATAACAACAATACTATATTTTAAGGATATTTCTATGGCTGATGAAATTACAGAAACACAACCAAACAATGAAAACCGTGAACGCCGACCCAACAATAACCGTCGACCGTTCCGCCCACGTAACGACACTCGTGTAGAGGGAGAGAACAACGGTGAACAACGCCCACGGGATGAAAATCGCCCGCCACGTCAAGACAACCGACCTGCACGTACCGATAATCGCCCTCCGCGCACAGACAACCGTCCACCGCGTACCGATAACCGAGGACCTCGCCCTGACAACCGCCCACCGCGTACCGAGGGTGAAGTGGCAACCAACCTCGCGACAGAGAGTGAAAATCGCTCATCCTCACGTGATCGCAATCGCGGTGGACGTCGTGGAAGCCCAAGCACCCCAATCGATGCAAACCTACGCGATTTCGTGAACCAAAACCAAGAGGCGCACAAAAACCGTCTTAACCCCCATTTCAAACTCGATCTCAACAACAACGAAAAAGTGCGTATTACTCCACTGGGCGGATTAGGGGAAATCGGTGGAAACATCACCGTCATCGAAACCGAACACGAAGCGATCATTATCGATATCGGGATGAGTTTCCCCGATGAAGAGATGCACGGTGTTGATATTCTCGTTCCTGATTTCACCTATTTGCGTGAAATTCGTAAAAAAATCGTAGCGGTTATCATCACTCACGCCCACGAAGACCATATCGGAGGAGTCCCTTATTTCTTCAAAGAGATGCAGTTTCCTATTTATGGAACACCATTGCCTCTCGCTATGATCGGTAACAAATTCGACGAACACCATATGCGTGAATATCGCCGTTATTTCAACCCTATCGTGAAACGTCAGCCGTACAAAATCGGAAACGATTTTGAGATTGAATGGATGCACATGACCCACTCAATCATCGACTCTTCATCATTGGCAATCACGACCAAAGCGGGAACTATCATCCACACAGGTGACTTTAAAATCGACCATACACCAGTTGATGGCTACACAGCCGATTTACACCGTCTCGCTCACTACGGTGAAAAAGGGGTAATGTGTCTCCTCTCAGATTCAACAAACTCATACAACAAAGAGTGGACGCCAAGTGAGCTTACCGTTGCTCCGGGATTTGATCGTATTTTTGCTAAAGCTGAGGGGCGTGTCATCATGTCTACCTTTAGTTCGAACATCCACCGCGTCTATCAAGCGATTCTCACAGGGATGAAATACAACCGCAAGGTGTGTGTCATCGGACGTTCTATGGAGCGTAACCTCGAAGTGTGTATGCAATACGATTACATCAAATTGCCGAAAAATATCTTCATCGATGCCGAAGAGGCAAACCGTATGAGCGATAAAGATGTTCTCATCGTCACTACAGGAAGCCAAGGAGAACCAAGTTCTGCATTGTTCCGCATGGCGATAGGCGAACACCGACACATCAAAATCAAACCGACCGATTTGATCGTCCTCTCTGCCCGTGCGATTCCAGGGAATGAAGGTTCTATTTCAGGGATGCTCAACTATCTCCAACGTGCCGGCGCAAAAGTAGCCAATGATCGTGATATTCACGTATCGGGTCACGCCAGTATGGAAGAGCAAAAATTGATGCTCCGCCTTACTAATCCAAAATATTTCCTTCCAGTGCACGGTGAATACAACCATATCATGAAACACCGTGAAACCGCAATCACTTGTGGTGTTCCTGAGCGTAATATTCTCCTTATGTCCGATGGTGATTGTATCGAAGTGGGTACTAAATTTATGCGCAAAGCAAAAACCGTTAAAACCGGTAAAACCTATATCGATAACCAAAACAACCACCAAATCGAAGATGACATCGTTATTGATCGTCAAAAAATGGCATCCGAGGGGATGGTGGTTCTCGTCGCACAAGTCAGCTCTGCCGATTCACGATTACTCTCCAAACCTCTTGTTACCAGCTTCGGTCTTGTAGCCGATCGCAACGACAAAGCATTTGCTGCTGAGATGGAAGATGTATTAGAACACTTCCTTATCAATCTCAAACACGGTTTGATTGAAAATCCAAAAGCATTGGAAAATGATTTACGTCAAGTCGTCCGTAAACATATCTACCGAAAAATGAAAAAATATCCTCTTATCGTTCCTCACGTTTTTGTTATGTAAAAGACGCTTTTAGCGTCTTTTACACTTCTCTTCGTTATACTTCCTTAGAATTACTACCCTATTGCATAGGAATAATAAATGTCAATTACAAAAATCAATACTAAAGAAAATATCTTCGGAGACAATATTGCTTTTGTAGAAAAATGGGATTTTTCTACAGCTAATACTTCAGAAGAAACCCGTATTTTAGCAATTACCCAAGTTGCTTCCATCTGCTACCAATCTCCAAAAGCGTTAGGAAGTGAAACTCTTTATAATCGTCTAATGGCAGAGTCCATGGGACTTCCTTCCAGCTCATTTGAGTTTGTCCCCGTACTACTTGACTACAACAACCCACAACACCAAGAACTTCTCCAAAAAGAGTACAGCAATGTCAAAAAATTTGGAGAACTTATCGAAGAGGGCAAATACTTGCTAACGAACTACCGTGCTATCGTTTATGATTTTGAAAACGATAAAGATGGGTATAGTTTTGATATCAGACAAATTTTTAATACCCTTGATGAAGCAGCAATCATCCAAAAAAACTTTCATGTGTTTTTATACAAAGTTGACTTACCAACACGATCACAAATGGTACGCCATCGTGTCAATTGGCAAGAGCTTTCTCGCAGATACGTCTCAGGAAAACGGGTTCCATTTGATTTCTACATTAGCGAAAAAATGGTTCCGATTACGACTAATGACTTCGATACGCAAAAAATTATAGATCTATGTGTAGAGCATTATATGAATGCCATTGATGCGGGCGTTAAGCCCCAAGAAGCGCGCAGAATCATCCCTCAAGCCGCTTATACTCAAATATGGGGAGCATTCATGCCTAATCAGCTTGCAAACTATTTCAAGCTTCGTCTGGATGAACACGCTCAATGGGAAATCAGGAAAACTGCGGAAGCGATGAAAGAACTACTCGGTCAATAAATATTTCGTATTGAGCTCGCTCAATACATAACACTCAAATCACCTACAAAAAACTTCACTCAAGCCAATTCTTTTTTTACTTCTCCTAACAATATTATTTTTATGTTACTATAGTATCAGAAAATAAAAAAGGATTTTAATCATGAAAAGAAAAAGTGTCATAGTTTTATTAACTTTATTAGCTATTTTAGGAGCAGGATGCACCCACAAAAGCCTAAATATTAACGGTATGATATGTCCTGAAGGGCACAGTGAAGAGATGGTCAAAGCCGATTTTAGTCAATGCCGTTATTACAATCTTGATGATGCACAAAAAGCAGCTATGGGTCAAGTGAGTGTTGAATGTAAAGAGTGTTTGGAGAAAAAAGGGTATAAAATTCAGAAGTAATCGTCATTCCATGCCTAGACACGGAAGCTACACATCCTAGGACATTAGATGCCGTATCAAATACGGCATGACGAGAGTAATTTAAAGTGCTGCTTTAGCAAGAGCCGTGAGGGCAGTAAATGCCGCTGCGTCGTTCATAGCCATATCAGCAAGAATTTTGCGATCAAGTTCGATGTTTGCACGTTTAAGACCGTTCATGAATACAGAATAGCTCATTCCGTTTAGGCGACAAGCCGCATTAATACGGATAATCCACAATTTACGGAACTCACGTTTTTTCTGTTTACGATCACGGAATGCGTATACGAGTGAGCGTTCTAATTGCTCTTTCGCTTTACGGAAGTGCTTATGACGAGCACTGTAGAAACCACGTGCGAGTTTCAATACTTTTTTATGACGTCTGCGTCTTACGACACCAGTTTTTACTCTTGGCATTTTTTTCCTTTCTTGACCCGGTTCACTTTAAATATAAATGACGGGGTGCCGCTTTGCGGACTTGCCCAACGTACTGTTGGAGAGTTTATGTAGAGGTTTAGTCTACGATCATCTTTTTGATAGCTTTAACATCAACATTCGCAACCACTTTAGGGGTGTTTTGCTTACGACGAGTTCCAGCATCTTGTTTTGTCAAAATGTGACTGCGGAATGCAGAACCACGTTTAACAGTGCCATTTTTCTTTACTTTGAAGCGTTTTACAGCCCCTTTTACCGATTTCATTTTTGGCATCGACTTGATCCTTTCGCAAAAATTCTCTAAACGAGACGCGGATTATACCATAAAAAACGTTATGTCTTGATTTTATTTTTTGTCATCGTGCCACGACATGGAATTTACAGCGAACAGAGAGGTTCCGAATCAAGTTCGGAATGACGAAAATAAGTTACCGTCATCCTGAACTTGATTCAGGATCCAAATAGGAGAAGAATCTTTTATTTTTTATCGTCTTTTTTCGGATGGATCATCATGTTACAATAACGACCTTCCATAGCAGGGGTTTTATACATCATCCCAACATCTTCAACCATTGGCCAAACACGCTCTAATACCGCTACCGCAGCTTCAGGGTGCGCCATTTCTCGTCCGCGTAAAAATACACGGAAGTGGACATGTTTTCCCTCTTCGAGAAATTCACGGGCGTGTTTCACTTTGTAACCGACATCATTATCCGCAATTTTTACCGAAAGCTTGATCTCTTTGACCTCAACTTTGGTTTGTTTTTTGCGCGCCTCTTTTTTCTTCTTCTCTTCTTGATAATGAAACTTACCGTAGTCCATGATCTTCGCAACCGGTGGTTTCGCATCCGGAGAGATCAATACGAGGTCAAGCCCCAGTTCGTTGGCTTTAGCCATAGCCTCTTGGATCGTAATGATCCCTAATGCTTCACCACCATCTACCACACAACGTACCTCAGGAACGCGGATATCCTCGTTCATTTGGACTCGGTCTTGTTTTTTAATCAAAAATGCACCTCATTAATTTTTTGTTTGATCAAAGTTAAAAATTGCTCTTCACTTAGATTGTACTGTTCTCGCGATCTTCTATCTCGCACCGCAACACTTTTTGAGCCAACCTCTTCATCACCTAAAACGATGATCATCGGAACGCGCCCTTTTTCCGCCGTTCGGATACGTTTATTAAGAGAATCGTTTTTATCGAATATCTCATAGTCAGCACCCATATCGATCAGTTTATCTCCCAACTCACGGGCATACGCGACGTGTGATTCGGCAATCGGAACGATAGCGACTTGCGTCGGAGCGATAAACATTGGGAATTCCCCAGCGTAATGCTCCGTCAATATACCAACAAAACGCTCAAAAGAACCTAAAATGGCACGATGAATCATTACAGGCTGTATTTTTGCGTTCTCTTCGCCGTTATACTCAAGCTCAAAACGTGACGGAAGATTAAAATCGAGCTGGATTGTTCCACACTGCCATTCACGTCCGATAGCATCGGTAATTTTGATATCAATTTTAGGACCGTAAAACGCTCCGCCCCCCTCATCAATTTCATAAGAAAGGTTATTTTTATCCATCGCCGTTTTCAATGCATTGGTCGAAATTTCCCATACCGCATCATCACCAACCGCTTTTTCCGGCTTAGTCGAGATCATCATTTTATAATTAAACTCAAATGTTTTCATGATTTTATCTACAAAATCAACCACTTCTATAATCTGTTGTTCGATTTGATCGGCAGTACAAAAGATATGGGCATCATCTTGGGTAAATTCACGAACACGGAATAAACCGTGGAGTGCCCCAGTCATCTCATGACGGTGAACAATCCCGTACTCAAAATATTTAAGAGGAAGGTCGCGGTATGAACGTAAATCGTGTTCATAAACCTTGATGTGACCGACACAGTTCATCGGTTTTACTCCAAACTCAATCTCATCGATATTGGTGAAATACATGTTTTCACCATAATTTTGGTAATGCCCTGATACTTTCCACAAATCACTTCGTAGCATCTCAGGACCGCGAACCGGCTCATAACCACGTTTACGATGAGCTTTAAAAAGGAGTTGCTCTAAACGTGAACGCATACGCGCACCCGCAGGGAGCCAGATTGGGAATCCCGCACCGACCTCTTCACGAAATGTGAAAAGTTTCATTTCGGCACCGATTTTACGGTGGTCACGTTTTTCGGCTTCCGCCATTTGATCGAGATATGCTTTTAGCGATTCTTTATCAGCAAACGCGATACCGTAAATACGGGTCAACATCTCGTTTTTGCTATCACCGCCGAGATATGCACCGGAGATTTTGGTCAATTTGAAATAACGGATCAAACCAACACTTGGTAAATGAGGTCCACGACAAAGGTCTTCAAATTGACCTTGTTTATAGATCGTTACCGTTTCAGATGGAATACGATCCATAACCGCTTGTTTCAGATGATCGTTTGCAAATTTAACACGTGCTTCGTCTTTGGTGATCTCGTAACGCTCGATTTTCTCTTTGCCTTTGGCAATATCGAGCATTTTTTTCTCAATCGTTTTGAGATCCTCTTCACCGATTGTTTCATTCACTTTAAAATCGTAATAAAACCCCTCTTTTACCGTTGGACCGACGAAAAATTTAGCGTCTGTATAGAGTGCTTTGATCGCTTCTGCCATCAAATGTGCACAGGAATGTCGAAGCACTTCGAGAGACTCAGGAGAGTTGTCATACACAATCTCCTTGCCTGTAATTCCAAGTGCACCAGCGGTTTGTAAATCGATTATTTGATCGTCATGCATGAATGCAATAATATCCATAGGGGTGCCTCGTATGAGAAAATATCGCGAATTATACGGCTTTGTTGATTGGTTTGAGTTTAAAAGAACTTTTCAAACCAAAAATAGCACTTATTTTGAAGTGGTTTATCTATTTTAACGAAACAATTACTCGATTACGACCCTCTTTTTTTGCTTTATAGAGAGCTTGATCGGCAAGATCAAGTAAATGAGTCACCGATTCAATTCCTTGATGGAATTGAATCACTCCAAAGCTGGCCGTTACATCAAGACCCTGTGGATAATATTTCTCAATCTCTTTTCTCAGCCCTTCAGCTTTAATTTTTGCATCTTCGAGTGTGCAACTATCAAGTACCAATATAAATTCTTCCCCCCCAAAACGGGCAGCTATATCTTCTTGACGTGCTTTTTGACGAATCAAGCCTCCAATTTCACGCAACACTTCATCACCAACGATATGTCCATACGTATCATTAATACTTTTAAAATGATCAATATCGATTATAATAATCGATAAAGGGTCGTCGTGACGCATTGCATGTGCTACTTTCGAAGCAAGTACATCACTAAGATAATGACGATTATAAAGACCTGTTAATTGATCATGTACCGCTATCTCTTTTAAAAGATCATACTGACGCTTGAGGGTAACATGAGTTTTTACCCGTGCTTTAACAATAGAGGGGTGAATAGGCTTAGTGATATAATCCACCGCACCCAAGGATAATCCATACCCCTCTTCCTCGATAGAATCTTTCCCCGTAACAAAAATTATGGGAATATTCGCTGTTTCACTATCTTCACGAAGCAATCGACAGACATCATATCCATTCACATCAGGCATCTCAACATCGAGCAAAATCAAATCAGGAGTTGGGTCTTGTGTTGCCAATTCTACTGCACGTGTCCCGTTATGAGCAATTTTTATAATATACTCATTTTTGAGAATATGTGCCATCGTTTGAATATTTAACCGAGTATCATCTACAATCAGAACTACCGCTTTTTTGCTCATTGAATCATCTCTTCAATACGTTCTATTAATTCGAGTGCTTTCTCATACTCAAGCTTCTCAATACTTTTTTTAAGCTCTTCTAACACAACGGCAATTTTTTCATCCGTAGCTTCATCAAAAGCACCTAAATATCCTGCATCAATAAACAAACTTTTGTTTATATTTTGTCGTAAAAACTCAAGTTGTGTCCGAAGTTGTGTCTTCTTATCAATAAACGGGTGTGGACTTTTGGGATTCACAACGCGTTCTTTAATCAGCACTATCGTTTTATTTAAAATAGTTTCGCATTCGACAAAGACCGTCTCAACCAATAGATGATTTTTTTCCCGCGCCGCAACTTCCAATTTTTTAGAGCTCAACCGTAATGTTGTCGCTGAGACGCTAGCCGATGCACTTTTTAGCTGATGGGTTTGTTTTTGAATCTCTGCAAAATCACCTTTATCCATTGCTTCTTTAATATTATTTATGAGCCTTTGGGTATCGCGCAAAAATAAATTGATTGCACTATTTAGATTCTCCTCATCTCCCCCTGCACGCTTAAGTGCATCTTCATAGCTCCAAGATACAAAAACATCAAAATTTGCTTTTAATTCCTCTTTATACTTGATAATTTGTTCTTTTAATCTATCGGTTTTTTTTCCTTTACGGGTCAAAAAAAGGACTCCGATACCAACAAATACTAAAAAACCAAGCGAGACCCATATCCATGCATGACTCTTATTATCCTCAATAGTTATTTCTATCGGAAGAGGAGTAGGAATACTCTTGGGAAGCACTTCATTTTTTATTATTGTTGGCTCAACGCTCTTATTTTTCCAAAGTATAGAACCGTCAGTGGGTCCAAAATAACCATTAATATATGCATCAGGATATAGTTTTTTAAATTGCGTTAAAACAACCGTTGCCGATTCTTTTTTATCAAACGGTTCTAGTGTCACGATGAATGCTTTACCCGATGGTCGCGCAAGAACTTCAAAATGGTATGCTTCTTGAAGGGCTAATTCTTTACCGCTAAATGTAGAAGCAAATAAATCCAACTTCTCTTTCGCCTCATCAAATGTACTAAAAGAGGCTAAAACAACCTTATAACCTTGTTGTTCATTGGCATATATCGTGCTAAAAGTGATTAAAAAAAGGAAAATAAAAATAGATCTCACTGCACCAATGACCTTTCAAAAAAATTAGTGAAAAAGTTTACTTGCTTATCGAGAGGAAAATATGCGCCATTATATCATGGTATTTAAAATTATTTGATAACAAAGAGGATTATTTTAAAAAATGGTGGTCCCAACAGGACTCGAACCTGTGACCACTACCTTGTCGAGGTAGTGCTCTACCAACTGAGCTATAAGACCACTGTGTGAGTGAAGGCTGAAATTATAATGAGGTGGAAGTTAAAAGGGACTTAACTTTCACACATCTTTGGTTTAAAGTTCAAAATCATGAGCCAAAGAACGGCAAAATCAATCATCATATCGGCTGTATTAAACACCGCAAAGTTAAATCCGCAATGCCAGTAGACGAAATCTACCACCCCTCCGTGAACAAATCGATCCGCAACATTGGATAAACCAGCCCCTACCATAATCCCTACAGGGATGAGATAACATTTTTGTTTAAGCCATAGAGTGTATCCAATAACTCCTGCCAAAAGGGCAAGCTGTATCCATTTAAGGGACTCTGCCAAAAAGGCAAACATCGAAAATGCAACCCCTTTGTTATACACTAAAATCAAATCAATACAAGAGGTATAAAGGCGAAACCCATCAAGAAAAATCGATTTTATTGCTTGGTCGATAAGCAAAGCACCGCTCAGTGCTAAAACTAAAACGATAATCGATCTAACCATTAAGTGCCTTTTCAAAAAAAGCGACCAATTTTTCCATTGCTTTTTCCATCACTTTGGCATCTTTCCCCTCTAAAAGGAGTCGAAGTTTGTTTTCTGTTCCCGAATAACGGATGAGATGGCGCATATGTTCTGCATCAATCTTTGCAAGCTCTTCACTTAATCCCTCTATCTGATCGAGCGGTTTTTTCACTTTTACTTTTATGTTGACCAATTTTTGGGGATAAAGTTTAAAAGGACGAAGTACTTTGCTCGCTTTTTGTCCCGATACTAGGAGCAGGGATAACGTCTGCAATGCACTCATCAAGCCATCCCCTGTTTTGGCATAATCGTGTAAGATTATATGACCGCTTTGTTCACCACCGAAGTTAATTCCCTTCTCACGCATCATTTCTAACACATATTTATCTCCGACATTGGAGCGAAAAAGCTTAAGACCGTTTTCATTCATACAATCCTCTAGCGCTTGATTACTCATCACAGTCGAGACGATTCCATCCCCTTTGAGTTTTCCGCTTTGATGTAAGAAAAGTGCCAAAGCACCAAGAATCTGATCCCCATCAACTTCATCCCCTTTTTCATCGACCACAATCAGACGATCTGCATCTCCATCAAGAGCCAAACCGATATCGGCACGGTACTGCTTCACTGCTTCACGCAAATCTTTGGTATGTAATGCGCCGCATCCCTCATTAATATTAAATCCGTTAGGCTTATCGTGCAATACAATTACTTCAGCACCCAATTCATCAAGTACCGTTGGCCCCACTTTATACCCTGCCCCATTAGCGGTATCCAGTACGATACGCAACCCTTGCAGTGTCAATTCACGGCTAAAAGAGTTTTTGAGCTGAACGATATAGCGACCGATAACGTCATCAATCCGTTTTGCCGCACCGATTTTTTTACCGGTTACTTGCCCCTCTTCCAAACGAACTCTATCGTGTGCTATTGCTTCGATTTGCGCTTCGATTTCCTCGGAAAGCTTATTCCCCTGAGCATCGAAAAACTTAATCCCGTTATCTTCAAACGGATTGTGACTTGCCGAAATCATAATCCCCGCATCACAACGCATGTTCAATGTCAAAAAAGCGATAGCAGGAGTCGGCATCGGACCAATCTCTATCACATCATATCCTACCGCCGTCAAACCACTGACAATGGCATTTTCAATCATATAACCGCTTTTACGGGTATCTTTACCGAGCAAAATCTTTTTTGTTCGAGCATGTGCACTAAAATAGATACCGGCTGCCATCGCTACGCGCATCGCCAATTCTGCCGTTAAAAATGATCCAGCTTCACCTCGTACTCCATCTGTTCCAAAAAGTTTCATAAATTTTTTCTTCCTTTTATTAGTTAATTTTTCTTTTTTATTTCTATTTCTATAAATTTTAACTTAAATTTAATTTTCTTTAAGGTAATATTTCACCCTAAATTAAACCTCGACAAGGATAAATGCCATGGCAAACCATAAGTCAGCATTGAAACGTATCCGTCAAACGGAAAAACGTACTGAGCGTAACAGATTTTACCGTACACGTATTAAAAATATCGTTAAAGCGGTTCGTACTGCTGTAGAAGCAGGAGACAAAGATGCTGCACGTGCGGCTCTTGTTATTGCTAACGCTAACTTGCACAAATATGTTAGCAAAGGTGTCTTGAAAAAAGAGACTGCTGCACGTAAAGTAAGCCGTCTTCACCTAGCTGTTAACAAACTAGCCTAGTTTCTTACACACTAAAACGAACTCGTCCGTTTTAGTGGCAAGGACTAAAGTCCTTTGCAATCCCCTAAAGCTACGAAAACTTTGTTTTCGAGATTTATGGTGTATGTAATACTTCACTGCTTTCAACTCCTCTTTTAGGAATCACTTATGTTATCCGACAAACTCATCCCTTTTATTAACCGCTATAACGAACTCACCGAACTTCTCAGTTCTCCCGATATTGGAAATGATATTAAGCGCATGACCGACCTCTCTAAAGAGCAATCCTCACTTTTAGCCATTTATACCAAAGCGACCGAATACAAAAAACTTCTCGATGATATCGAAGAGAATAAATCTCTCGCCTTTGATGCGGAGCTCGGAGAGTTGGCAAAAGAGGAGATAAGAGCATTAGAACCTCTCGTTGAACCACTCGAAGAGGAGATCAAAAAACTCCTCATCCCAACCGATCCCAATGATAAACGCAATATTTATATCGAGTTGCGTGCCGGTACAGGTGGAGATGAAGCGGCAATTTTTGTCGGAGATTTGTTCAATGCCTACGTCCGTTATGCCGACCTCAAAGGGTGGAAGATAGAGCTGATGAGTGCAAGTGCCTCCGATGCGGGGGGATACAAAGAGCTCATCGCCCTCATCAAAGGAGAAGGTGTCTACACCCGTCTCAAACACGAAGCGGGGGTTCATCGCGTTCAACGTGTCCCTGCTACCGAGTCCCAAGGACGGGTTCATACCTCAGCAATTACGGTCGCTATCATGCCTGAAGTAGACGATGTCGAGGTCGTTATCAATGAAAATGACCTCAAAATCGACGTTATGCGCTCATCGGGTTCTGGGGGGCAAAGTGTTAACACCACCGATTCGGCGGTACGGATTACCCATATCCCAACCGGAATCGTCGTCACCAACCAAGATGAAAAATCGCAACACAAAAACAAAGACAAAGCGATGAAAATCCTCAAAGCCCGTATCTACGATATGCAGATGATTGAAGTCAAAGAAAAAGAGATGAGTGAGCGCAAAGAGCAAGTAGGATCAGGGGATCGATCGGCTCGTATCCGCACCTACAACTACCCTCAAAATCGGATGTCGGATCACCGCATTACGTTGACACTGTACCGTTTAGAGGAGATTATGCAGGGGGGATTGATGGATGATATTATCGAGCCTCTTATTGCTGATGAGCAAGCACGGTTGATGGAGAGAAACGGGTTATAAAAATCTCCAAGTGGTCTCAAAAACCCCTTGCACTTCCCCTTTAAAGGTAATCACACCCTCGTCTAATCCGAGATACAGCGTCTCTCCACTTTTCGGATAGACACGTGCACGATCCGCAACCAAACTTTCAATAGATGCACGGTAAAAACAGGCCGCCATCCCTGTTCCGCAGGCTAACGTCTCATCTTCTACACCACGTTCATAGGTTCGCACATGGATTGCTCCATTGCTTTGAACCGATGCGATGTTTACATTTGCGTTGTACTTGTGACGTAATTCCCGCGCCATATCAATATCAAAACGCTCCATATCAGCATCAAACGTTACCAAATGCGGAACTCCCGTGTCAATAAGCCACCATCGCATATCATACTCAACAATTTCATCATTGACAACATAGGGAGGGGTCAAATCGCTTTGCACCATATCCCCCTCTACACTCGCTTTAATCACACCTGCACCGGTTAGAAACTCCATCTCAGAGTGAGCTAAACCAAAACGGTGAGCATAGTGAGCACATGCACGAGAGCCATTTCCGCACATCGATGCAGTTGATCCGTCAGCATTGTAAAACTCCCATTCAAAATCATACGTTTCATGGGGCAATAGTACAATCAAGCCATCGGCACCGATACCTCGCTGGCGGTCACATAGCACTTTTGCCAGTTCGGAGCGCTCAGCACCGTGCAGGGTGTGAAAGATGACAAAATCATTACCGCTTGCGCAATATTTAGCAATTTGGAGCATGGTAATCCTTTGGGATTAAATTATCGTAATTATACCTTAGGTGCGGGGTAGAGTCTTTTAATTTCTTCCACAAACCGTTCACACTCATTCTGCAAATGTTTAAGATTGGAAGAGTTATCAATAACCCATGTTGCGCGGGCTTTTTTCTCTTCAATATCCATTTGGCTCTCGAGTCGGCGCAAAGACTCCTCCTCGGAAAAACCGTTACGCTTTATAAAGCGTTCTAATTGTAACGATTTAGGAGTATAGACCACTACACATTTCTCTATCGGATAGGAAGCAGTCTCAAAAAATAGGGGAATATCAATGAGATAGGGGTATTGAAAAGTATCCTGTTTTTCACTCTCAGCTTCGATCGCAGCACGAATTTTTGGGTGCAAAAATCCTTCAAGCTCTTTTTTGGCTTCAGGATGAGAAAAAATCATTTTCCCAAGTTCAGGACGATTTACCGTTGAACCTTTGATAAATTCTTCTCCAAAGTGTTCTCGAATCCATCCGCTATTTTCATCTAAAATACGGTGAGAAATCATATCGGCATCGATAATGCGTAAACCATTAAGCCCCAAAAGTGTCCCTACCGTACTTTTGCCCGTAGCAATCCCCCCGCTCAATGCTATTGCATATTTATACGCCATTTAGTTACGGATAATGCCCAAATAATTTTTACGAACATATTGCGGCATCGCAAATACTCCAACATGAACATCACAATTGTAAAACTGCTGCCCTTCGAGCAAATCACTGCGTTGTAAAATAATATCGGCGGTCGGATGGTACTCGCGTGAACAAAGAAGCAACGTTGTTCCATCTCCAGCGTAATATGGCATTATAATTTTAAAATAATTTCCTAGAATATGCATCAATACCGTATTTCCGATTACATCATCAAGTGATGGATGCTGTAGCACAAGAACCCCATCTCCTTTTAATATACGACCAATATGTGCAATAACGGCTGCATCATGAGTAAGGGTATCCATTAAAACAACATCGGCACTTTTATCCTCAACACTACGGAGGGAATCGAGTAGATTATTAACACTGATAGTGCTAACCGATGTGTTACGATATCTCTCAAGTTCTCCCATCAAAAGAGCACTATTATCACTCGCGAGCAAAACCGCATTTGGTTGTTTGTGGGTACATAAGGCCACATGGACCATCATTTCAGGATAAATAAACGTTTTCATGCTCTTAAAACTCTTTTACTGGTTAATTTGAAAGCGATTGTAACATGCGCAGATTAAACCTCATTGAAACGCATAATCAAGTTATACTCGCTTAAGAATAGTGCAACTACTTTTTACTATAATGGCATCAAATTATTACTATAAGCAGGAAATCCCATGTGTGCTGAAAGAATTCAACGTTTTTTGATGGCAATTGTACTGACAATAGCTATGTTACTCTTTGCAAACGGACAAATGTTTTATGCAATGATTATCCAAACTTTTGTAATACTCATGGTCATAGTATGGGCACTAACCGATTTTTGCCCATCCATTTGGATTTTTACCAAACTTTTTGGAAAATGCCCTAGTAAATAAACTTCTCCTAACGGCTCTTGCGTTATAATTGCACTATTAAATTTTAGTGGAGTTTCCATGAGCCAAATCAGCTACAAAGATGCCGGAGTCGATATCGATGCAGGTAACAGTTTTGTCGAAAATATCAAACCCCTTGTCAAATCGACGACCATTCCGGGAGTTTTAGGTGGAATCGGATCATTTGCCGGTGCGTTTGAACTTCCTACTGGATACCGTGAACCCGTTATGCTTGCAGCAACTGATGGAGTCGGAACCAAGCTCAAACTCGCTATCGATTCGGGTATCCACAACACTGTCGGTATCGATTTGGTTGCTATGTGCGTAAACGATTTGATTTGTAACTTCGGAACCCCCTCTTTCTTCCTCGACTATTATGCTACAGGCAAACTCGATGTAACTGCTGCTACCGCTGTTGTAAGCGGTATCGCAGAAGGATGCCGTCAAGCCGAATGTGCCCTAATCGGTGGAGAAACGGCGGAGATGCCGGGGATGTACCACTCAGATGATTATGATTTAGCAGGATTCGCCGTCGGTATCGGTGAAAAAAGTGAACTTGATCGCTCTAATAAAGTAGCGGCGGGTGATATCCTCATCGCATTGCCAAGCTCAGGGCTTCACTCCAACGGATTCTCTTTGGCACGTAAAGTATTGTTTGAAAAAATGGGGATGAAGTTCGACGATCAGTTCGAAGGGAAACCACTCATTGAGACCCTTTTGACCCCTACACGTATCTATGTCAAAACATTCAAAGCACTCAAAGATAAAATCCAAGCACTCGCTCACATCACGGGAGGTGGAATCGTTGAAAACTTCCCGCGTGTTCTTCCTGAAGGTCTACGCGCCGTTATCACCGAAAGCTCTATCCGCGTATTGCCGATTTTCGAGCTTATCGGTCAACATGTTGAACGTCATGAGATGTTTCGTGCATTTAACATGGGTGTCGGAATGATTCTCGTAGTCAAAGAATACGATGTTGCCGATGTTCTCGCCGCAACTGATGGCTATATTATCGGTCATCTCGAAGAGGGAAAACGCGAAGCGATCCTTGTTTAACCCTTTGTTTTTATTGTGTTAACACAATAACTCATTTTTTATACTATCATTTCATTGTAATTCGCACAAGGAGACTCAATGAATTTGAAAGTACTCTCTATCGCGGTCGTTGTAACGGCTGTCGCTATACAATTTATCCCTTATGGAAAAGAGCATACAAACCCACCTGTCGTAAGTTCACCTCTATGGGATTCTCCCCGCACTCAAGAGCTTTTTAACCGCGCTTGTGCCGATTGTCACTCCAATCAAACTAAATACCCATGGTACAGCAATATCGCCCCTATTTCATGGCTTGTAATGCATGATATCGAAGAGGGGCGTGAGAAATTGAACGTCTCTATGCTCGGTGTCCAAAAGAAAAATAAAGTCAAAGATGCAGCAGATGAAGTAAAAGAGGGAGAAATGCCGATACCTCCGTATTTCATTGCCCATCCTGAAGCACGCCTCAGTGATACAGAGAAACAAGAGCTAATCAGCGGTTTGGAAAAAACATTCGGAAAAGAAGAGAAATAAGGGGGGCGTGAGCCCTTAATGTTGCCCATCGGAAGTTCCGATGGCATTTATTTGAGTAAATCCGCTCGAGGGAAAGTAAATGTTGATTGTCGAATAACCGCAACTTTATCTTTTGCATCGGTTGCGTACGCTTTAATCGTAATCGGAATAACGGTATCTTTACGATCATCAGTGACTAAAGTCTCATCCGTATACAAAACAACCACTTTTTTCTTCACAACACCTGGTTTCACTTGGAATGGTTCAGTCGGATTACCAATTTTGATTTTACCTTCCATCCCTTGTGGAGCAACTATATCAAAATAATAATCATGGTCTTCATTTAATGTATTTTGCAACAAGAACGTATACGCATTATCAACACGTACTTTCCCCTCATCCAATTGATGAATCGAATAGAGACGATTTTCTTTATTGATGTTGAGGAGCATATACTCTTTTTTACTTCCCATCATTACCAAAATAACCGAGACTATTACCAAGATTACCATATAACCGATAATTTTCGGACGGAGATAATGGGTTTTCCCTTTCATATAGAGAGTCTCTTTTTCACTCGACCACTCAACCAATGAAGGTTTACCAAGTTTACCCATAACCTCTGTACATGCATCAACACACTCTAAACAGTTGATACACTCGAGTTGCAACCCTTTGCGAATATCGATATGGGTAGGACAAACCGTTACACAGCTCTCACATGTCGTACACTCTGCATTGGTATTGACAGCAAGAAGATCTTTTTGTTTGGTAAACATTTTCTCTTTTTGGTCATTATAAATCTCACCGCCACGGTTTGGATTATAGACTGCCATAACCGTATCATCATCATAAAGAACCGATTGAATACGAGAATAAGGACAAACATAAACACAAAAATTCTCTTGCAAGAAAATAACATCATAAACTAAAAATAGGACTATTCCTACAATCGCACCCACAAGAACGGTATGTTCCATCGGGTTTTGGATGTACGCCAAGAAATCCTCAGGAGGGACAAAATACCACATCAAATCGGCAGCAGCGATAAACGCCAATCCCGTCCAAATCAAAATCGCCACAAGACGTTTAATTTTATTCTCTACTTTTGAGTAATCAGGTTCTTGTTGCTTGTTTTTAATCCGCTTGCGAAGACCTAAAATCGTTGTTTCAATCAAATCACGGTAGACAACACGAAAGATAGTCTGTGGACACATCCATCCACAGAAAACACGTCCGCCCAATACCGTAATACCGAAAATTCCGATGAAAAGAATCATCAGCAAGAACGGCATCAAATAGAGCTCTTGCATATCAAATTGAATGAACATCAAATGCAATTTCAATTTATCAAAACTTAGCAAGAAAAGATGGTTTCCATCAATGGTGATCCATGGAATCACTAATGCTATAACTGTTACGATCCCATAAAACCAGTAGCGCTTAAGACGCCACGACACCCATCCTGCCAAATACTCTTTCCCTTTTGGGGATACAGTTTCTTCACTCATTATACGACCTCCATCATATTTTTGATTAATCAATTGGACAACGAATCGTCCCTATCACCATAGCTTCAGCATCTTCATTCTCACCCAATCCGATGACACCGTTAACGACCTCTTTTAGTTCACGCGATTCAATATAATCTTTAAGGGAACTCCGACTAACCCCCATCACGCGGGCAATTTCACTCACACTTTTCCGTTTTTTCAACAAATCAATAATCTGTTCCAAATGAACATCAAATTTTGAAGAAGATTTAGATCCACGTGGTCGTCCAATCCCTTTTTTTGCATCATCCTGAAGAATCTGTCGTAATTGATCGATAAGTCCTAAGACTACCATTGTATCACTATTACGGTCGATTATGACTCCTTGTTTTACAAAATGGATCGTATTATTATTTTTCAAAAGACAGCTAAACATTTGAACAACGTCTTCGATACAGTTACTGAGCGTCCAAGTATCGTAAACCAATAACGTATCGCCATTTAAAGAACGAAAAAATCGTACTACTTCATGCCGATCTACTAACCGTTTATTTTGGGACGTCTGATCAACAAGCTCTTCATTGATCATAATCTCTTTTTGGTCAGCATAACCGTTAATTAATTTAAGCTGTTCATAGACACCGTCAAAATCTTTATCCGGACGGATGTAACTTACAACCATAGCGATTAAATTCCTTTATCTATTGAATTTAATCGTCATAATACCCCATATAGACGATTAAAGTCAATATAAAAACTATTTAAAGCGTCAGTTCTTATAATTTATGAGGACAATTTCGCACTGAAGCTCAATATTAAATATCTCGCTAACCCGTTTTTGAGCTTCATTAATCAAGTAAAGAGCATCCTCATAGGTACCACCCCCATAATTGACCAAAAAATTTGCATGAACTTCACTGAAACTCATTGCCCCTTTTCGCTCCCCCTTTAATCCAACCGCTTCGATTAAACGTCCGGCATAATCGTTCGGAGGGTTTTTAAAACAACTTCCCGCGCTGGGCTCATGTGGCTGATTTGAACGCATTTGGTTAAACAGCTCATATCGCTCAACCGAATACCCACGATCAGCTTCAAACACCGCTTCAAAGATTACTTCATTGATAGAGGTTTTGCGATAACCGTATTCAATTTCACTTTTTTGCTTCCAACCGCTTTGGGTGCGAACGGCAATAAGATGGTTAAAAATCTCATACTCTTTCAGCCCTGCATTCATTTTGAGCATTCCCCCGAGTGTTCCGGGGAGTTTGGAGAGGTATTCAAAATGGGCGATATCGTTCTTTTTACAAAACGATACGACACGCCCTCCAGGAGTTGCCGCACCAATATGGAGACCATCCTCTTCGAGAGCGATAAAATCATACTCTTTAGAGAGAATCATGAGCGGCGGTGGGGTGGGAGAGATAAGAACGTTATTCGCCGAACCGATGATTAAATGCCCATCGGGGACAACATCATTTTCGATGAGGGCAACGTCTACAACAGGACCGATACGGATAGAGGCAAATTTGGAGAAATCGATGGTTTTGGTATTCATTGCATAAAAGTAGGAATCATATTGAACATACGGATCGTGAAATCTTGCATCTCATTCATCATCCACGGCATGGTTAAAATGATGATGATTACAATTCCGATAATCTTGGGGATAAAACTGAGGGTCATCTCATTGATTTGGGTAGTGGCTTGGAAAATACTTACCGCAAGCCCTAAAAACATCCCCACGAGCAATGCGGGTAATGATAAAATCAATGCGATTTTAAATGTCTCGATTCCTAAACCAATCAATTCCGACTGCATCATTTAACTATTCCTCAAATCGGTGTATTCGAGAGGGATGGTGAAATCGTTAGCATCGATTTGAGCATCAAAAAAACCGTGTGCATATCCGAGCTCAAAAAGTTTGTTGATTGCACGGTATTGTGTCTCATTCAAAGAGATAGAGTCATCATTGGCATACAATTCCAAATATTTTTCTAACGTTTCACCATCGATTCGGACTAAACTTCGCTCCAACAACATTTTAGAGAGGAGCTCTTTATGGTCACGCGCCACTTGAACGGCTTGCGTTAATGTTTTTTCATACGCTATCGCTGAGGTAATAGGAAGTGAACGTCGAATCGCCATCCCCCCTAGCGGAAGAGGTAAATCACCACCGCTAAGTTCACACCACACATCCCATAACTCTCTCTCAACGACCAATGAGCTGTCAAACCCGAGAATACTCTCATGAATCAAAACACCGGCATCGACCACTCCGTCCAAAACCGCTTGTTCAATCTCTAAAAAGTTCATGTAGACGATTTTTGCTTCGGGATAAGCGATGCGAAACAGTAGAGCATTGGTGGTGTATTTTCCACTCAACGCTACTTTAAAACGGCGCTTTAGCTGTGTGTCGTGTTTGCGTATCAGCTTTGGTCCATAACCGCTACCGAAACTCACGGCTGTGCGAAGTAGGGCGTAATCGTTACGGATATGGGGATAAAGTCCGAAACTAATTGCACTGATATCGTAGGTTCCCGCTAATGCTTCAACATTCAGCGTCTCGATATCGAGGGCAATATTCTCAAAAACGGTCTCTTTTTTCCCTACCCATCCAAACTTAATGGCGTAATACATAAAAATATCATCGGCATCAGGGGAGTGGGCTATTACCATCTTTTTCACAAATAATCCTACTGTAGTATATGAGAGCGTATAGCTAAATTTTAACCTAATAACGCTAAAATAACTCCATAAATATTCATAAAGAATATATTGTATTGCAATTTGTCATATTTTCGCTGAACTATTTCAATTTGTCATATTATTGTCTAATTTTATATTTCACCCTTTTAGGAGAGCACGACAATGATGGATCCAAACAAACTTAAATCGCTAGAACTTGCGATGAAACAAATCGACAAAACTTTTGGAAAAGGGACGCTTATGCGTCTTGGAGACAAGGTTATAGAACCTATCGGTGCCATTAGTACCGGTTCATTGGGGCTTGATTTAGCTCTAGGTGTTGGAGGAGTTCCTGAGGGACGCGTTATCGAAATTTATGGACCTGAGAGTTCGGGGAAAACCACCCTTACTCTTCATATCATCGCCGAAGCTCAAAAAAATGGAAGCATTTGTGCGTTTATCGATGCTGAACACGCACTCGATGTCGGATACGCCAAAAATCTTGGTGTTGATGTCGAAAATCTTCTCGTTTCACAACCCGATTACGGCGAACAAGCACTCGACATCGTCGAAACTATCGCCCGTAGCGGTGCCGTTGATTTGATCGTAGTGGACTCTGTAGCTGCCCTCACCCCCAAAGTGGAGATTGAGGGGGAGATGAGCGACCAGCAGGTGGGAACACAAGCGCGTTTAATGTCCAAAGCCCTCCGTAAACTCACCGCTATTTTGCACAAAATGAACTGTACGATTATTTTTATCAACCAAATCCGTATGAAAATCGGAACGATGGGTTATGGCTCTCCTGAGACAACAACAGGTGGAAATGCGCTAAAATTTTATGCATCGGTTCGTATCGATATCCGTAAAATCGCTACTCTCAAACAAGGAGAGAGCCAAATCGGTAACCGTGTCAAAGCAAAAGTAATCAAAAATAAAGTAGCACCGCCATTTCGTCAAGCAGAATTTGATATTATGTTTGGTGAAGGTATCTCCAAAGAGGGTGAACTGGTCGATTACGGTGTAAAACTCGATATTATCGACAAAAGTGGTGCATGGTTTAGTTTTGAGGATACCAAATTAGGTCAAGGACGCGAAAACGTCAAGCAAAAGTTTAAAGATGAGCCAGAATTGGCTAAAATAGTGGAAGCAAAAATAAAAGATGCTATGGGTGTAAATAACATTATGGCCATGGATGAATCTGAAATGAATGAGGTGGATGAATGATTTTTATTGATGAAGTAAGTGCGATCGAAGTAATGGATTCCCGTGGGAATCCTACCGTAAAAGCAACCGTACAGTTGAGTGATGGAACTCGTGAAAGTGCAATCGTCCCAAGTGGCGCAAGTACTGGGAAACGTGAAGCGTTAGAACTGCGTGATGGGGACTCTCGCTACATGGGCAAAGGGGTTCTTAAAGCGGTAGAAAACGTCAATACCCAAATTGCCGATACCATTATGGGGCTTAGTCCGTTTAATCAAGCCATGGTTGATGCAACAATGAAAGAGCTTGATGGAACAGAAAACTATGGAAATCTAGGGGCAAATGCGGTTCTAGGTGTCTCTATGGCAGTTGCACGTGCTGCGGCGAAAAGCCTCGGTATTCCATTGTATCGCTATCTTGGCGGTGCAAATGCGATGGTAATGCCTGTTCCAATGCTCAATATCATCAACGGTGGAAGCCATGCAGATAACAGTGTTGATTTTCAAGAGTATATGATCATGCCTGTCGGTTTTGAAAATTTTGCAGATGGTCTCCGTGCATCGGCTGAAGTGTATCACAATCTCAAAAAAATCCTCAAAGATCGTGGCGCTAATACAGCACTCGGTGATGAGGGTGGATTTGCACCCGATCTCAAAAGCAACGAAGAGCCGATAGAGGTGATTATGGATGCAATTAAAGCAGCAGGATATAAAGCGGGTGAACAAATCGCAATCGCTTTGGATGTTGCTAGCTCTGAACTTGTATGTGAGGGTGGATATCGTTTGGATTCTGAAAACCGTACTCTCACATCAGAAGAACTCGTAGGATACTATGAAGCATTGTGCGCAAAATATCCTATCGTTTCTATCGAAGATGGTCTGAGTGAAGATGACTGGGATGGATGGAAAATCCTTACAGAGCGATTAGGCTCAAAAATTCAACTCGTCGGGGACGACCTTTTCGTTACCAATGCCAATATTTTGGCAGAAGGGATTAACAAAGGGATTGGAAATTCAATCTTAATTAAACCAAACCAAATCGGTTCCGTTTCAGAAACAATGCTTACCGTCCGTCTTGCTCAACGTAACGGCTACAAATGCGTTATGTCACACCGATCAGGTGAGAGTGAAGATGCGTTTATCGCTGATTTTGCCGTTGCACTTAACTGTGGCGAGATCAAAACCGGCTCCACCGCACGTGGTGAACGTACGGCAAAATACAACCGTTTGTTAGAGATTGAAAACGAAATTATGTACGGTGAATACCTCGGAAGTGCCCTATTTAGCTAATGAATACCGAAGAGCACCAAGAGATTTTAGACGGCGATGGAGCATATCAAAGCTTTACCGAACGTCGTTTTGGGCTCTCAACCTCTAAGTTTATTGCCGTATCGACTATTGTTATTGTCATCTTTCTTTATCTTGGGCTTTTGATATTTGGAGATAATTCATTATCAGTTCTTCTCAGCCTAGAAGAGCGCCAAGATTTTTTAACACAGGATATTGAACATTTAAAAAGTGAGAATGCTGCCCTTCAAAAACAATATTTTGAGCTTAAAGAGATCGATGCTGACTCTGCGACAGTCCAAAAGGAAAGACAACCATGATAAAATCGATTTTTCTTGTATCAATCGTAATCGTTAGTGCATTCTCTCGTGAAAATCCATTTTTTGCAACTTCTGAAAATCCAAATTCATCGGTTACTTCAGAAAAAACATTTAACAAACCACCGCTACAATCGATGACCTATAATTTTCCCGATCAAGCACGCATCTTACAAGAGGTTACTTTTAAATTTAAAAATCTTGATGGCTCCATTGAAACACGTCGTCTTGAAGTGGATCAAAGTATTGATTGGCGCTCTCCTATAGTGTTGTCTCAATCTAATAATAAAAAAATAGAAACGCCTATTACCACAAAAGAATCCACCAACCAAGAGAAATCTTTTGTACAAATAGTCCCATCGGGGAATCAGGTATCCATCCTCATTAATGAACCTATGATTCGCCATTTTACCCTTAGTGATCCCAATAGCGTCGCTATCGACTTCAAACATAATGAGGTGTTTCAAGGATTTGAGAAACTCATCAATAGTGCCCCTTTTACAAAAGCTAAAATAACCAATCATGGGAAATTTGCACGTGTTATACTTATTTTGGATGGACGACATGAGTGCAAAGTGAATAAAACGGCTCAAGGTGCGCAAGTAATTTGTAAATAAGAGAGCTAAAGGAAGAGATTGTGAGAAGCTGATTCCCATTCAATGGGAATCAATAATTACGCTACTGCAGCCAATGCAGCGTCGTAGTTAGGCTCTTCTGTGATTTCAGGAACGATTTCTTTATAAGTAACCACACCCTCTTCGTTTACTGCGAAGATCGCGCGACATGTTACACCTGCAAGAACTGAACCACCAAGCAATACGCCATACGCGTTTGCGAAATCTTTGTTACGGAAGTCTGAACATACAGTCAATTTGTCAATACCTTCTGCTTGACAAAAACGTCCTGCTGCAAAAGGCAAGTCCAAAGATACGATAGTTGCTTTTACACCTTCAAGAGAAGCCGCTTTTGCGTTGAAGTTACGTGTTTCAGTAGCACAAACACCCGTATCGAGTGATGGAACAACAATGATAAGTTGTTTTACACCTTGCGCACCGCCTACAACTACGTCACCCAAGCCAGCTGAATTTACAACTGTTACTTCAGGAGCTTTATCTCCAACTTTAACTTCGTTTCCAAGAAGTTCTACGTCTGTACCTTTGAATTTTGTCGTTGCCATATTGGCTCCTTATTTGTTTTTTTTATTTGATAGAAGAAGTATATTTTAAATCGGATAATTTAAGTCTGAATTATGAAAGAGGTGTAATGCATTAAGCATTCCTAAAGTTTACACCGAGGATTAATAGCAATATCCGAAAAGGAGACAAACGCTTTTAACGCGTATGCTTCGAGGGCGGCACGTCCGATCATAGCGGCGTTATCGGAGCAGTAGGTGAGTTCTGAGAGGAAAAGTTCGGCTTTATGGGGTTTTAATAACTCCATAACACGTTCACGCAAATAGAGGTTGGCACTTGCTCCGCCGACGATAGCGAAACGCTTTGGAGGGTGTGTTTTGAAATACTTTTTGAGTTTTTGAATCAGATGTTCGGTTGCCGTTTTTTGAAAAGCGGCAGCGATGTCGGGATAAGCGGATGATTCGTTGGCTTCGACCGCTAGGCGAACCTGATTTTTAAGTCCCGAATAGCTAAATGCGATGAGAGGTGATTGCCAGAGAGGGACGGTAAAGGCAAATTTGGTCGCATCGCCCTCACGGGAGAGTTGCTCAATCAACGGCCCTCCCGGATAGCCTAGATGCATCATTTTCGCTACTTTGTCGAAGCTCTCTCCGTAGCTGTCATCCATCGTGGTGGCAATGGTCTCCATCTCCGTGTACGACTTAACTTCTATGAGTTGGGTATGACCGCCTGAAACTAACAATACGGTTATAGGAAGAATCGATTCTTTTTCGATAAAAAGAGAATAGATGTGCCCTTTTAGGTGGTTGATTGGGAGGATGGGGATACCCAAAGAGATACTCAGTGCCTTTGCCATGATTACCCCTTCGATGAGGGTAACGCCCAATCCCGGCTCATTGGTGACGGCAACGGCTTTTAGCTCTTTAAACCACGGCTCACACTCTGCTAGAATACGGGGCAACACTTCAGCGTGGAGACGGCTAGCGAGTTCTGGGACAACACCGCCGTACACTGAGTGCTCTAGCTCTTGGGAAATCTTTTTGTGGTAGATGAGTTTTTTAGTTGCTATCTCTATAATAGCAATTGAGCTATCATCACAACTGCTTTCGATACTAAGGATCATTGCAGTAGCCACTCTTTGACAAATGGCCACTCACCGAATCCTGAGGCGGTGTTAATGTGCCCACCATCCTCGATGATCCTCATCTCTACACCCAAAGCCTTTTGAAGTAGTGATGCCTCTTCTGTGCTCATGTAGGGGTCATTTGTCGAGGTGACCAACAATACCTCTTCGGCAAAAATATTTTTAGGTGCTTCGAGAGGGAAAAAGGTTTTGAGGGTTTCGATACTGCACGTCAAATGAGGGGGGGCGACGAGTAATAGCCGCTTTACGGGAGATATTTCCCTTTCATTACAAAGATGAAACCATGCGATATTTGCCAACGAATGACAGATGACGACATCGGGTTCAAAATCGGCAAGAATCGATTTGATCTGTTTCATCCATCTATTTTTACTCGGGAAATGGGGGTTATCTAACAGTGGAAACGCCACTATCCCATAATCTTTGGCGATTTCACCTGCGAGCCACGCTTGCCAATGAGGGTTATCCGATCCTCCCCAACCGTGAAGCAATAATGTTTTAGAGCGCATTACATCCCCCTTACATAGTGGCGAACACGTTTGTCGATTTCGAATATCTCCTCAACCGATGTGGGAATATCCTCAAAATATTCATACGCGTTTAAAATGCGTTTGGAGAGCTCTAAAAAGGTGATTTGCCCCACAACAAACTGCTCAATAGCCACTTCGTTTGCTGCGTTTACTACAACACCCCGTGCAGGATTAGCCAATAACTCTTGTCGTAGTTCCCATAGCGGGTATCGATCCGTTGTAATTTCGCGAAATTCGAGAGAACCTATTTCGAGAAAGTTTGCCGGTTTTAATATCGGCTCATCCACTTTGCCCATAAGCGCATACGCAATCGGGAGCTTCATATCGGCGTGGGCAAAATGGGCGGTTGTCGAACCATCGACATAATCGATGAGGGCATGGATAATCGATTTTGTTTCGATTACAGCGTCATATTCCCCTTCTCCAAACAACCAACGTGCTTCGAGAAGTTCAAACAGTTTATTCATCATCGAGGCACTATCAATCGTGATTTTTTGCCCCATCGACCAATTGGGATGCTTTAGTGCATCAGAAAGTGTTGCAGAGGATAATCGCTCAATCGGCCAATCCCGAAATGCTCCGCCACTGGCGGTAATTACCATACGTGAGATAGGACGAGGGGTTTGATTAAGATACCATAATCCAAAATGTTCACTATCGATGGGAACAATGTTTGTGGTATCGACAAAAGCCCCACCCACCACTAACGACTCTTTGTTGGCTAATGCTATACGCTTACCACACTCTAATGCTTTGAGAGTAGGACGAAAACCTGCGAATCCAACAAGAGCATTCACCACAAATTGAGATTCAGATGCTTCGATGGCGTCTAAAATCGCGGCTTCACCTGCGCGGACATGAGGATGATTGACGTGTTTAATATCTTCCTCATTTAAGACGACGACACGCTTGGGAGAGAATTTTTGGATTTGTTGATTGAGAAGTTCTATGTTTCGCCCCGCAACGAGGGTATCAACATTAAGTGAAAACCTCTCGGCAATTACGAGAGCATTAACACCAATAGAGCCTGTAGATCCTAAAAGGATCAAGCAAGACCCCGTAATAGAATGAGCATAATAATCGCGCCGAAAAGATAACCATCTATGCGATCTAATATCCCGCCATGACCTGGGAGGATATTACCGCTATCTTTGACCCCTGCTTGACGTTTGAGATAACTCTCAAACAAGTCGCCAAATACTGCCGAAATAGAGACCATCATGGAAATCATAACTGCTTGCAACATATTTTCGACGATACTGATACCGACAAAAAATCCCGCAACCGTTGCCACAACAATACCGCCGTATACCCCTTCGCGTGTTTTACTCGGACTTGAGACGGAAAATGGAGTGCGCCCGATACTTTTACCGACAAAATAGGCACCGATATCTGCCGCGGCAACAACGATCAAGAGCCATAGCAATGCACTAATACCATACTCTTGATATAAACTCAAAAGATAGAGCATCCCCGCCGTAGGATACATAAAGGGGAGAAAATTTTTAAATGGAATATTTTGGGTATAAGCAACTGCTGCTACAAAAATAAGTCCTGAAAGGACAAGCAAATCTTCACTATACGGATATATGGATGCCATAATCCACAAAATCACCGCGTACACATACAAAGAATTGTTGTTGATGTTGTAAAGTCGAAGAGACTCATGAAAAGCGAGGAGATAAACCACACCTAGAACAATCCAAATAAGCCAAAAATTGTTTATTAGACCAACAGCAAGAGCCGCAAGACCGAGAAAAACAGCGGTGATAATACGCGTTTGAAGCGCATTTGAGGATGGTTTCATCACTTTTCCTGATGGAAGATGTTTCAAAAATGGAATTATAGCATTTTATTGTTGAATTGAGATCTGAAAGAGGCTATTACTTCCTAAGAATCGAAAAATGGCTCTTCAAAAAGGAAAAACCATTTAAGAAAAGAAGAGATTTTAGAGTACAGTAGCAATACTATACGTAAATGAACTTACATCGCTACCATAGATGCTTTGCAATGCTTGTGCATCATTACCTGGATTGTCAGTATAAGTGAGAATCCAAGTTGCACTCGGAGTATCAGTGATTGATGGATCGATACTAAGTGTTACCTTATTACCTAATACTGAAACAGCTGTAGCTGCAAATTTTAGCAAAGCATTCCCGTCAGTAAGATCAGGAGTAAGGGTTCCATCGGTTACAAAAAACATACTATTTGGGGCATAAGTACCTTCATCTAAAGAAGAGTTAAAAGTAATTTCGATCGTACCCGTACTGGTGTGCCCTACCACATCTGTAATAGGAGCTGAAATCAATGGCGCTTTTGTCTCTACTATGTAGTTACCAGTACTGCCTCCAGCACCTGCATTCCCTGCCACATCCGTATACGACAAATTAGTGAGTGTGATTGCATTTACTACATCTGCTGCTATTCCTGCAGCTGGGGCAAACGTTCCTGTATAGGTGACTCCGCCATCACCGCTAAAGAGATTATTAATTGTTCCATTTGCATTAGATAAATTCAAATCACTTCCATCAAATCCTAAAACCGCTTCACTAAATGTGAAAGTAACAATAGGAGCATCTCCCGCAGTAACTACCGCATCGTTCATTGAGATAACGACCGTAGGTGCTTTCATATCTACCGCTTGTATCGACTGAAGGGCTACGGTGCTTGAATTACCGAACAAGTCCGTGACTGCACTAGCAGCAACATCGACCGTCATATTCCCTGCAACACCTGCAGTAGGTGTTATATCCAACGTGTAGACAGAAGCACTAACTGTGGTCAGTACACCCGCAGGAACTCCCCCTACAATTGTAATATCTTGGAGGGTAAAGCCTGTAACGGGTTCACTAAAGGTAAATGTATATTTCACGCTAGTTCCAGCTATATTAGCAACAGCAGCCGGCTCATCATCGGATATAGCAATACTTGGAGCACGAGTATCGACATCATAGGTATAGTCATAGAGACTCGTTGCTGGTGCTACTATCTGACCAGCAAGCCCATTGAGGTCATGACAATCAACAACGCTAAACGTATTAGAGGTATACTCTACGTTTGCACCTGCAGTAAACGTTGCCGTCCAAACACGTGCATCAGCCGTAGCAGCAAGACCTGTAAGCGTTCCATTTTCAAAACTCACAATAGCATCTCTGACTTCTTCAGAAAAGGTGATAGTCACAGGAGAACTTTCTCCGATACTCAAAGCCGAATCATCAAAAAAGATACTTTTAACAGTAGGTGCAGTATCATCAGGTTTAAGATAGGTGAACGAAGTGGCATCATTTCCCGCTAAATCCTGAATAGCTGGTGTTAAATCTGTGGTTACATCTTTGTACACAACCCGAACACTTTCGATATCTATCCAAGAGTCTGCAGCTGCTTTAGGCATGATCAGCGTCACCGTATCACCTAGCATAGAAACCGCTTCCACATCGATCAAATGAGTATTTATATATACGTCAAAGCCTCCCGGATTGCTCATATTTACCGCTTCCAGCTGTGAATCGAGTTTAAAACTGATGGTTTTGTTAACATAATCATACACCCAATTGGTATCCGAAGCATTGATAACGCCGTCACCATTAGTATCATCATAGAGTGTATCCATGAGCACCGGTGCAATCATATCAACCGCTTGCGGTGTAGAATCAGTCATCGATGAGGCGCTTGCGCTGTTTCCTGCAATATCGAAATATGCTGTACTAGGAACATTAACCGATAGAATTCCCTCAATTCGATTTGGAATCACTTCAAGGGTATATTCAGATTGTGAAACTTGCGTAAAAGTTTTAGCGGTTCCGTTAGTGATCGTAATATCACTAATCCCAAAACCGGTAACAGCCTCCGCAGCGCCGGTACTATCGGTAAATTTGAAAGTATAAGTAATATTCCCACCATCCAAATCGGTTGTGCCATCACTGTTGCTTCCATCCATGTTCGAGATAGCTGTAGGTTCATTATCGGTGATAGTTAAAATAGGAGGATTAACATCGATCGTAATCGCATCAGTATTTTTAGTAACTACACTGACATTTCCAGCTGCATCTGTTTGGCGAAGTTGTATCATATTGATACCATAGATTGTATTATTTGCCAAATTAAATGATGTGCCACTGCCTACCGTCCATGTACCACCGCTATCAAGGCTATATTCCCACGTAGCACCCGATTCTACACCACTAATATTTATCACTTTACTACTCGTAATATTATCCGATGCATTGATCCCCGTATCTGATGCCAAACTCATCACCAATGCTGATGGTACTGCCAAATCATACGCTTGAGTTGCTGCAACCACTGCAATATTTTGGGCACCGCTCGAATCTACAGCAACTCCTGCATCAACATTCACCGATATATTTCCAGTGCTCCCAGCTGGGGGAGTAACCGTAAGCGTATATACTGTTCCACTTCCACTAAGAGTCCCTTTGGTACCTCCGGTTACTGTTATATCACTGGTCGTAAATCCGGTAACCGCACTATCAAAGGTAAAAGTATAGACAACGCTTCCATTCGCTGTTCCATCCGTATTATCAGTAATCGTCAATCCAACCGGAGAAGGTGGTGCCACATAGGTATCTACTGTATAATTTGCACTTTTCCCAAAAACACCAAGATTCCCAGCAACATCTGAATAGGAACCTGCTGCAATAGTAATAATATTACTGGTATCCGTAACCGATGCCGTCGGGGTAAAAGTAGCTGTCCATGTAATATTATCGGCTGTTGTAAGATTACTCACCGTACCGTTTTGCGCCACAATATCTGCAAGGGTAAATCCGGTTACCGCTTCGGTAAATGTTATCGTCACATCGGTCGTTTCACCGCTGTTAAGGACAGTATCAGTTAATACAATCCCTACTGATGGTGCGGTTGTATCATTAACTATTGTTTGCAATTGAGTCGTTGCGGTTGCTTCTGACACCAATGTAACACCAGAGGGAAGTGCTGCTTGCAACACTAAATCACTCGCTGTTTGAACCGTAACAGATGTCGTAATCGCATCACGTGTTGCCTGCGTGATATTAATCCCATCGGCTGGATTACTATTATCATCCAATGATTGTAAAAACTGCGCAATATTAATAGCTGCAGAATCTGTCGTATTAGTACGGCTCACCCCAGCCATATCTTGTGGATAAATAACACCATCGGAGGGGATCGCCATATTGGTTGCTAGAGTAGCAGCCCCAATTTTTAAGGTAATCGTATCTCCAGTATTATAATGAAATGATCCCACGGAACCCGCATCACCCGTTACTCCCGTAATACCGCTACTCGTTGTGTAGGAGATACCTGAGACCAAACTATCGATAACGACTCCAGTTTGCGTACCTGATGTAGTAGTAGTTGTTGTGGTAGTTGATGAACTACTACTCCCTCCACCTCCGCCGCCACCTGCTGCTGCCGCTACTCCACCCGCAACTGCGAGGATACCAACACCCCACCATGCACTGCTCGACATAAAACTACCATGATTTTCAGCAACCGGTAACACTGCTGGAGTCGATGAGAGTTCCATACCACCTGAATTTGACATCGCATAATTATAGTACGATCCGTTTTGACCGACCCCTTGAATCTCTACGGTAGATGAATAATCCGTATAATCAATTAATACCGCAGAAGCATCTGTTGCTCCGTCTGCAAAAATATGTAGATCTTTCCCCACCATTTTAGTGCTTACATGCTTGGGCGGTTGTCCTGTAGTGGCATCTACCAATAGGATCTTGTCTCCACTTAATACCATTAATTGTGTAGTTTTGACAACACTGTTTGCTTTTGCGCCGATTGTGATTGTTTTAATCATGGGTGAAATCCCTTTTTGTTACATTCTATTACATTTAAATTTCTGAGCTTGATTATCTCCACATTAAACTTTAGTTTCAATTAAGTTCTATGAAAGCATCAAAATATTCTTGGGTAAATCGACATTATTGTTAATATCTGAAATCTTTAAACAAAAAAATAGCATCTTTCTACAAATAGTAACGGTTAATTTAATCTTCATCAGTGTAAAATAGCCTAAATATCAATTTCAACAATGACGGGCATTACTCTTTGAAACCTATTTTTTATCTTTTCCTCGTATTTTTTCCATTTTTAGAGGTATCTGCCGATAACCAGCCTACTGGACTGGAAAATCTTATCAGTCGTGTACTGGAAACTCACCCAAAGCTAAAAGCGTCAAAGATGCAAATCAATGCATCAAAAAATGGTGTTGAAGCTGCTAAGTGGGGATATTATCCCTCCCCCTCCGTTGACGTTGGTACCGGTAAAAACCATAGTACTCTTGCACGGCTCGAACAACCTTTATGGGCGGGAGGAAGGATCGATGCAACCTATGACATGAGCCTCTCACGACAACATGAAGCAGAGGTAACTTTGGATGAAAGTGCGTATACGCTCATCGAAACATTACTAAAAGTGTGTCAAACTCTAGCACAAGCACGAGGACGAATAACTGCACTCGAAGATGGACAACACCAACTTAAAACATTTGGTGATCTCTTGGATAGACGAATCGATGCAGGAGTCTCCTCATTAGCTGATAGAGAACTGATCAAATCTCGTATAGCACAAATTAATACCGATCTAACCGTTGCTAAAACGTCTGAGGCAACTGCATGTTCTCAGCTTCGACTTATTACCAATCAATCCGATACCTCATGCGAAATTGATGCACCCACCATCCCTGAATCAACCATTGAGGCATCCATAGAACCAATGATCGAAAAGATGCGCCATTCCCACCCAAGTATTCTCAAATCAGAAATACAAATACAAACGGCTATACATCAAAAAGAAAAAGATCAAGCGGCTCTATGGCCAACTCTCTCTGTGCGCGCTGAATATCAAAAGGGGTCTGTCTATAATGACTCAAATATGGAACAAAGCTTAGTCTATCTCTCTATGCAAATGAATCCTGGTTCAGGACTCTCCGCTCTCTCTACAATCGAAGCTTCTGAAGCTAATGTTCAACAACTACGTTTTAATAAACTCACTTTAGAACAAGATCTTACCGATGCGTTATTGCGTGATTACGATGATTATCACTCCTCTCTAAGCCGTGTGCAAGGGAGTACTCTCGCCATCAATGCATCTCAAAACGTACTAGAGTCCTATTCTCGTCTTTTTCTCGCCGGAAAACGGCAGTGGCTCGATCTGGTCAATTCATCAAAAGAGGTAACACAAAACAAACTCTCTCTTTCCGATTTATTGGCAACAGCCTACATAGCAAAATATCGGTTAAAACTTAAAACCGGTGAACTTATCTCACCTCTAGGTGCTACGCATGAATAACCCACAAATACAATGGCTCTTAGAAGAGAGTATGCTTGTCAAAATATCAGGTCATCACCTCCCTCAACATACAAAAGCAGTTTTACAAGAACAAACCCTTTCTAAAGCTTTTTATAAAAAGCTTTTAGAGACATTTGGTCTTGAAGCTCCACTTTGGCAAAAGGAGCTTTCATCTTCAATGCTTCCGATGCTTGCATTTTTACCTGGAGGCGAAGCCGAAATTGTTTTTGCACAAGAATCAAACAACCACTGGAGTGTAGAAAGTTTTCACGTTATTGACAGTCGAGAAAAGTTCCCTGATGGAACCTTGTTTACCCCTCTTAAACTTCGAAAGCAGACAGGAAAATTTAGTACTGCAAAAGAGATGTTTAAAAATGTCGCTTATCAGCAAAAAAGTTTTTTGATTTATGCGGCTATTGCCTCTTTAACCATCAACCTACTAGCATTGGGAACCTCGTTTTACAGTATGCAAGTTTATGACCGTGTTATCCCTACACAAGGGATTTCTACCCTTATAGCCCTCAGCATTGGTGTCTTCATTGCTATCTTTTTAGAGATGATGGTCAAAATTTCCCGCTCCTCAATTTTAGATCATGCCTCCAAAAACATGGATATAGCTTATTCACACGTTATTTTTCAACGATTACTAAAAATACGATTAGATAGTATGCCCCGAAGTATCGGAACACTCTCAGGACAACTCCAAAGTTATAACGCAGTACGAACTTTTATCTCTTCAGCCGCGATGTATGTTTTAATTGATTTCCCTTTTTCACTCCTATTTTTAGCTGGTATTATGTTAGTGGGAGGGATGAAGCTAGGAATTATCGTTATCGCCTTTATGGTTGTTTCCATCTTAGTTGGAAGTATGTTCCGACATAAAATCGATCAACTCTCTATCACCTCTTCAAAAGCATCTCATAAAAAACTTGGATTACTTGTAGAGACAGTAGAAGGGGCAGAAAGTATCAAAGCAACCGGTTCAGGGTGGAGCGCTCTGAATCGTTGGAATGCCCTTACCAAAGATTTAATTGATGATGATATCGCTATTCGTCATTACAGTGAATTATCAGGGTACCTCTCTGCATTTTTTCAACAACTTAGCTATATAGCTCTCGTCGCTATAGGGGCGTATACCGTAAGCACAACGAATGAATTAACCATGGGGGGATTAATCGCTATCACTATTTTATCAGGGCGTGTATTGTCCCCGATCTCAATGATTCCCAATTTATTTGTCCAATGGGGAAGAGCAAAAATTTCTGCTAAAGACCTAGAAAATATTTTTTCACTTCGTAGTGATAACCACCAAATTGACCATCCACTTTCACCAACCATTTTTACCCCGTCATACGTTCTTAATAATATAAAATTTGAGTATCAAGAAAATACCCCGACCGTTGTTCTTAACTCCCTTATCATCAATGCAGGGGAAAAAGTAGGTATTGTAGGTGTTATAGGGTCTGGTAAATCCACGTTGCTTAAATTACTAGCCGGATTATACGCCCCTAACGAGGGGAAAGTTTTTTTAGATGGATTAGATTTACAACACCTTTCTCGTGAATGGCTCGTCAAAAACATAGGATATCTTCCTCAATCGACAAAGCTTTTTTCAGGGACGATACGTGATAATCTCGTTCTTGGAGTCGTAGGGGTTAGTGATGAACAAATTACCGAAGCATGCAAAAAAACAGGCTTAATGCAACTCGTCAGTTCTTTGCCACATGGCTTGGACAGTATCATACCTGAAAGCGGTGAGAGTGTATCCGGTGGGCAAAAACAGCTTATTGCTCTCACTAGAATGGTTCTCGCACAACCAACTATTTGGTTACTGGATGAACCAACAGCCAGTATGGATGAAGGGAGTGAAAAGAGGTTGATTGAACTTCTCCTTACCCTCATGCGCCCTACAGATACGTTAATTCTCGTAACACATAAACCATCACTTTTGAGACTTGTCGGTCGTCTCATCGTAATGACTCCACAAGGAATCGCTATTGATGGGCCACGTGATGCCGTATTACAAAAAATAAGTACCCCACAAGGAACTCCATCGTGACAAATGAGAATCTCCCACTACTCGCTCGAATACACCCTTTATTTATTGTTTTGGGCACTCTATTACTGGTTATTGTCCCTTTTATAACATGGGCATCTTTTACTTCTATTGATCAAATTTCTCATGCGACAGGACAAGTGATTGCCGCTGCAAAAACACAAGAGATTCAAGCATCTAACGACGGGGTTATCGAACATGTTTACGTAAAAGAGGGACAAAGTGTCAAACAAGGGGAGATATTAGCAAGATTGGAAAAATCGCAAGCCCAAGCTGCTCACGATGATACTATCGGTAAAGTTGCTGCACTGCAAGCTACTCTTGTTCGATTAAAAGCTGAAGTATTTGGTCGCCCGCTACAATTTCCTCCACTGGTTCAACAATACCCGGATTTTATAGCTAATCAAACTGAACTCTTTCATCGACGACAACAAGCGCTCAACGATGAAGTTTCTGCACTCAATGAATCCCTCACACTTGCACAAGATGAATTAAATCTCAACCTCCCACTTCTCCAAACCGGAGATATCGGAGCAACAGAAATAATACGGCTTAAACGGCAAATTGCCGATCTTAAAGGTCAAATTTCCAATAAAAAGAATAAATATTTTCAAGATTCACAGGCAGAAATGACCAAAGCAGAAGAGGAACTTTCAACCAAAGAACAAGAGCTTGCTGATCGTACCGTTACACTAGAGCGAACCGATATTACCTCTCCGATGAATGCTATTGTTAAAAATATTGTGTTAACAACACAAGGAGCACGGGTACGTCCAGGAGATGTTATTATGGAGCTTGTCCCCTCTGATGATACCCTTATTGTAGAAGCAAAACTTGCCCCATCGGATCTATCATTTGTAAAAAAAGGTCAAATTGCCGCTATCAAACTTGATGCCTATGACTATTCAATTTATGGAATTTTTCATGGGAAAGTTGCCTATATCAGCCCCGACACACTCGTAGAAAAAACACCTCAAGGCGAAAAATATTATTTTCGCGTTCTTATCGCCCTTAAACCGGATGAACTTATCTCAAAATCAGGTAAAAAGATATCTCTGTCAGCTGGTATGACAACACAAGTCGACATCACAACAGGCGAGAGGAGTGTCTTGAGATACCTCACAAAACCTCTGACTAAAACATTCTCTGAATCATTACACGAACGCTAATTGTTTACACCTTCACATCTAAAATGTGAAGCGATTTTTTAGGAATATTCTCCTCTTCTTCCGGAAATTCTTCACTCGCTCTACGCTCCTCCTGATCGGCTTGTTCCCTCTGGTGTTCGCGGTCAGGATCGACACCTTGATTCTCTTCGGTCGGTCGAACCTCTTGAACCTCTCTTTTTTGTATTTGTGATAGATTTTGTGCCGCTAAGGCTTGGAGTTCCGTCCGATTATTCATCGCACCCACTTCAGAAGCAATTCCCGCCATTTGTTGATTTGCGTAAATTACACCACCGACAGGGGAAATTGCCATCAAAAACTCCTTATTATAATTTATGCACTAAAACGAATGCATCCGTTTTAGTGGCAAGGACTAAAGTCCTTTGCAATCCCCTAAAGCTACAAAAACTACGTTTTTGAGAATTTTAGAATTACTAATCATCTATTTATTGCTAATGTTTTGTAATTGGTATAGAGGACATTCGCCCCCTCTTGGACCCGAACTTCTCTACGGGGAGTATAATCGACCAAATAAGATCCTTTTTCAAATACAGAGAAATCGACACACAGTTTTGCCGCTGTTTCGAGAATTTTTTCGGGAAGTTGCTGTTTATCGGTCGAGATGATGACGTGAGCGGAGGGGCGATCTTTGAGATGCATCCATATATCGCGTGCTTTCGCGTTTTGGAGGAGCTCGATATTCCCTTTTTCACTTTTTCCAAGCGATACTTTTACCCCCTCTATCCAAAACTGTGCGATAGAATCGGAGGTTTTAAGACGGCTTTTTTCCCCTTTTTGAGGAAAAAGAAGGGTAATCTCTTCGGGAGTAGTAGCACTGCTCACCGTTTGGATAAAAAGCTCCAAATGGCGAATTTTCTCCTCAAGATTATGACGTTCACGGTAGAGTCCTATCGCTTTTTGTTTCCCTTTTTTAGAGCGTTTAAAGAAATGTTCTGCCTGAGATGAAGGGGTTGGGCACCGTGGTGCCAAGATTATCCTTAACGGTGTTCCATCAAAATCGTCTAATACAATCTCCGTATCATAAGGGCGGATGGAGGCAAGATTTGCCAAAATCAGATGACCGATATGTTGAGAGTGTTGAGCTTCTTCGAGAAGCAATAACTCATTTTCCAAACCATTTAGATGTTTTTTAAGCTGTATCAGACGTTTATTTAACAACAGTAATTTCTCTTTTTTTAAACGTTCTAAATTGCCGTTATTTCGTCGATTAAATTCATCAACTAAAAAACCTCGAACGTCCTCTAGCGGGTACTCTTTCGGTTCATACGGAATCGGTGGAGGATCGAGGAGAATTTGACCTACACGAACACTGCGAGAAGAGACCTCTTCATCGATATGGCGAAGGGCTTCGAGAACCCTCCCCTCCTCATCAAGAATAATTGCATTGGTATGTTTGCCGGTAAACTCTAGCTGCAATGTAGTAGTAAGACTTTTATACGAACCGCTCATCCCTGCCGTGAGACGAAGTATCTTGTCGCTATTGTGCATCGATATACTTTGAACAGTAGAACGATTAAACCGTTTTGCGAGGAGCATATCAAAAGGGGCTTGATACATTTTCCCTCGAGATGCCGACTCCCCGATACTAATCCCTGAATCCCCTCCATTGAGCTCAAAATTCCAACTGTTCTCACGATTAAAAACAATACGGAGTGAACTGTCGTTTAAACGATACGCAGCGACAATATGATCGAAGTGTTGCATGTATAATACAATCTGTTTAAAATAAGAAAATTTCATATCTTTACCTTCCCTTTAGAAAAAGAAACTTACAATAGAGTTATGACATGGTCACAACTAATATACTAGGTAGCATTCATGGATCTATTTAACACCATTAAGTCAAAGTTTATTCTGAACCTCGTTGCAGCAATAGGAGCTATCCTTATTAGCGTGATTGTAGCATACTTCATTGCCGTAGGCTCAATCAAAGAGATCATGATCAGTGATCTTAATACTGTTGCCGATGCACTCGAAAAGAATGTGAACTATATCGCCAACATAGAGCCCAAAGCGTATCAAGAAGTAGGGTTTAAAGAGGAGATCAAAAAGATTAAAATCGGAAAAAGTGGTTATGTCTATTTTATCAATTCGGAGGGGGTAATGACGATTCACCCCAAAGATGAGGGGAAAAATAAAGCTGGGCATGATTATATTGATCATATCCGTTCCGATAAAGCGGGAGGGATATATGAGTATGTCTCCGCTACTACGGGACAGGATAAAATTGCCGCTTACCGTTATATCTCCGCATGGGATATGTGGGTTATCCCCGGAATCAATAAAGCCGATTATTTTGATGAACTTCGATCAAGTTTTTTTAAATGGTTTCTCCTCTTGGGGACTATTTTAACCGCTATTTTAATAGCTATCAACTATATTTCAGGAACCAGTATCCTCCGTCCTATCGAAGAACTCGATCGTGTTTCCAGCGATTTGGCACACGGAAATGGAGATCTTACAAAACGTCTTCCGATACGTAATGCTAATGATGAAATCGGGGTAGCGAGTAAATATCTCAATAGCTTTATCGATAAAATCCAAAATACGATCAATGATACCAAAAATATAACTTCATCTGCTGTCGGGTCCACCTCAAGCCTTAATGCTGCGGCAGAAAATCTCTCAGTTCAATCTGAAAAAACCAACACCATTGCCCAAAATACCAATGCCACTGCTGCTGAAATCGGAACAACACTGGAACAAAGCGTACAAATGGCACAAGAGAGTCTTAAAAATAGCCAATCAACCGAACAAGAACTGGGTCATGTACGTGAAATTGCCAACGCTATTACTACCGAGATTCACAACACCACCCAAATGAGCAATGAATTAGCAGAACGCTTTGCACAACTCTCTTCGGATGCAGCCAGTGTTAGCGGAGTACTCAGCATCATTAGCGATATCGCTGATCAAACCAACCTTCTCGCTCTCAATGCTGCTATCGAAGCGGCACGGGCTGGCGAACATGGACGCGGATTTGCCGTCGTTGCCGATGAAGTACGTAAACTCGCAGAACGTACCCAAAAAAGCTTGACGGAGATCAACTCGACCATCTCTATCGTGATCCAATCAATCTCGGATTCTTCGGACATGATGAGTGCAAACGGTAAAAATATCGAACGTCTTGCCGATCGAAGCGAGGAAATTGATCTTAAAATCAATTCCGCATCTCAAGTGCTTCGCGCCAATGTAAATGCAAGCCGACAAAGTGCCCAAGAGGCTGAAGCAATGGCAAATAAAATCAAAGAGATTATCGCAAAAGTTTCTACCATGTCGGAACTCTCTCAGCATAACCAAGAAGATATTCGTAAAATATCCTCGATTGCCAGTGAACTCTATACAGCTGCGACCAACCTTAACGCTCAATTAGGACAATTTAAAACCTAATACAGCGTTGATACGCGATAATCTTACAGCATGTTTTACTTTAATCCATAGGAATTTTTATATGAAACAATCATCATTACTACTCCCTCTTTTTGTATGTGGCTCACTCTATGCCGAAATTCTCCCATTTGATAGCAACGGATCAATTCATACACCTACTGTTGTCACTACAGTACCCCAAGAGGTGATTATCACCAATAAAGAGCCATTCAGTGTAAATGTTGCCAATTTCCCTACCGATACTGTCCAAAAGGTAAAATTGGATTCCAACGATACAATCAAGGTCAAACTCGATTCTAATGACATTATTAATGTCATGATCTCCAATCCCGTGAAATTGGTCGAAAAAGAGAAACCAAAAATTACTTTACTCAATGATAGTAAAAATGTTCTAACGGTTGAAAACAGCTCACTATTAGGAGAGCTAAGCACCTCTCTTCAAGCAATATCTATCAATAAAGTAGCGGTAAAAAATAAATATGGAGAAACCTTAGGGCTCAAAATTCGATTTGTAGCAGAAGATAAACTGGAAATCTCCAAAGATTTTAAAATTTTGGTTGACAATGAGATATACATGGATGATGACGAAGTAAAACAACTTCAAAATGCTATCGCGAAAATGATCACTATCGGAAGTACCCCAGCCGAAGAGAAACAATTTAAATTAAGTTTTAAAACAACCGGTGATTTCGAGATGAATCTCTATAGTGTTAAAAAGATGTTTGGTATGAGCAAAGGGGTAGAGGTCTCTATTATTATCGCTCAAGAGAAAAAATACAGCTCAAAAGCGATTCTCTCTCTCAAAGAACTGATAGAGCTTAAAACTATTTTAGACAAATATGAGACGACCAAAATCAACCCTATCTAATCTCCCCGTTTACTTTTCCCCTTTTTTGCTATAATTTCGAAAAAGACGAAAGGGGAATAGGGATATGCACGCACCTCGCGGGTTTGGTAAAAGCTATTTCTCTCTTGTCGCTATCCAAGCCTATGCTTCGGAAGTTCGTTTAGCTAAAAACATCACTCGTATCGAACTCGTTGTTCCTGTTTGCCCCATCTATATCTATTCAGCTATCTCCCCTCCCCCTAACGATTAATTTTATTTTCGTCACAACACACTATTATAATCGTTAAGGATACCTATGTTCAAACACACCCTGTCACTTGTTGCATCCGCAACACTCGTTGCCTCATTAGGGGCTAATACCCTCCAACTCGAACCTATCGTAGTCTCCGCTTCTAAAAGTGAACAACCCCTCAAAGAGATAACCGCTAACATCGATGTTATTACCGCTGATGAACTCGAAGAGAGACATATAACTTCGGTTATCGATGCCCTCAAAACCCTCAGCAATATTCCGATAGCCCAAAATGGGGGAATTGGGGAAACAAGCTCTTTTTTCCTTCGGGGATTCAGTTCTGAAAACGCTGTTGTGTTAGTAGACGGTATCCGCTACAACGATCCTACCACACCAAAGGGACAATCCCAACTCGAACACCTTATGGTCAATGATGTCGAACGAATTGAAATCCTAAAAGGGGCACAAAGCGGTGTTTGGGGGGCAAACGCCGTCGCCGGTGTGATTAATATCATTACCAAAAAAGCGACCGAAAAACTGAGTATCGCTACATCGACAGAGTACGGCAGTTACGCAACCACCAAACTAGGAGCTAACATCTCCCAAAAAATCGGTAATCTATCGTACTATTTCGGAGCAAGCCAGATCAAAACAAACGGCTTCTCTTCAAATGTTCCCAAAGGGAAAAATCCGGAGGATTACGAAGGAGACGGTTATAAAAATGAGACCGTAAACAGCAAAATCAGCTACGATGTGACCTCATCGGATACCCTTCATGCCCAAGCAAATTTTATCGATGCTTTATCACAATACGATGCCTACGCGCAACCTAACAGTGAAGCGAATGAGATTCATCAGATTAACCGACTAGGGAGTCTTAGCTATGAGCACCGCTTTAATCAAGAAGACTCACTTAGTGCGACGTACAGCATCTCCAGCTTTGATAAAAAAGACCCCCTCGGATACACCAAAGCATTTATAGGGACAAACAAGGAGGGGTCAATCCAAGGAAACTATCACTATATGCCAAACGCTTTTTTGGTCATAGGGGGAAATGTGCTCCATACCAAAGATACTGTTAGTGCTAATGAGCTTAACTCCAAGGGAGTTTTTCTAACGAATACGAACCGTTTGGACAACCTTGTGCTAACCGAATCTATTCGCCATGATAGTTATGATACGTTTGCGGATAAAACAACCGGTAAAATCGGAGCTAAATATAATTTTACAGAGGAGATTGCACTCAGTTCTAATTACGGAACTGCTTATCGTACCCCTTCCCTCTTTGAGCTCTATGCAAGCTTCTACGGAAACCCAAATCTCCAGCCCGAAACCACCAAGAGTTTCGACATTACCGGAAGCTATAAACATCTAAGTGCAACGTATTATAATAATTTGGTTGATAATCTCATCGGTTCTAACCCATCCACTTATGTCTACGAGCAAGTGAGCGGAAAATCACGTCTCAAAGGATATGAACTCTCGTATAAAAACACTATAACAAGCGATCTCGTGTTAGACCTCGGATATAACCGTCTTTGGGCTAAAAATCAAAACAACCAAGAACTTCAACGACGTTCAAAAGATACGCTCCGTAGTACACTGGATTACTACGGAATCAGCAAATTACATATAGGATTTAATGCTCATTACATCGGAACACGCTATGATGATATTGCCCAAACAAAACAAACAGGACGTTATACCCTATGGGGAGCGGTCGTAAATTATGATGCGACCGAGAGTCTCAGTTTCTATCTCAAAGGAGACAATTTGAGCGATAAGCTTTATCAAGAAGTTGACGGATACGGAACCGCAGGGCGCACTCTCTATGTTGGTGCAAATGCTAAATTCTAAAAATTTCTGCCACAAAGTGGCAAGCTTTAGCGTCTTAGCGACTAGCGTAGGCAAAGAGATTGTATTTCTTTGGCGTTCTAAATAAATGAAACTTTCTTTTCGCCCCTATCTGCACTATAAATTTTTCAACGCCCTCTTCACCGGTATGGTGGGGGGATCGGTCTTTACGATTTATGCAACCCTTAGCCCCTCGACATTTTCCATCGGGGGAATACTCCTTGCACTGGGGATGATGGGGATGGCATACGTGTACCATCGTCTTATGAATATCCGTACTTTTTTCCGATTTACGCTGGTGAGCGAGCTTATCATGCTCCTTATGCTGGGATATTATCTGCTGTTTTCCACCCACATCATGAGTGCCTTAATCATTTACGTCGCCTATCAGTTCTCTTTTGTCTTCGGAGGATATTTGGTGCGCGCCGAAACCCATTTCGCCCGTCATGCACGGGTGATGGGATGGATTGATGTCGCCAAACAGCAAGGCTCTCTCGCAGGGCTGGCTCTCTCGTACGGATTTTACAAACTTATAGAGCATTATGGTATCACTAAAGCTGCCGAACAAGTCTATGATTTGCATTTTGTCCTGTTCGCACTGGAATGTTTGATTATCCTCTCGTTGCTTCGTGCATTTCGAGGAAAATAGATGAAATCTATCTCTATTTTCGGCACCTCATCTGATGCAGGAAAATCGACACTCACGTTTGTAATCGGGAAACTCCTCCAAGAACGGGGGATCAGCGTCGGGGTGTTCAAAGCCCAAAACGTCTCCAACAACTCTCATGTCTGCGACGATGGGTCTGAAATCGCCATCGCCCAGTATTTTCAAGCCGAGGTATTGGGTATCCCAACGAGCTATCATCTCAACCCCGTGTTGCTCAAATCGGGGCACGGGAATAGCGCCTCGCTGATCGTAAAGGGGCGCGTTGTCGCCGACAAAGAGGTTCGCGAGTATTACCGTGATTTGGATCTTCTTAAACCTGCTGTCGATGAGTGTTTCGACTATCTGCGTAAACGTTATGAGTGTGTCATCTGCGAAGGGGCGGGAAGTCCCGTCGAACTCAACCTGATGGACAAAGACCTCTCTAATATCTACATCGCCGAAAAATACAATACCAAGATTATCCTCGTCGCCGACATCGAACGCGGAGGGGTTTTCGCCTCGATTTGGGGGGTCTATAATCTTCTCCCAGAACAACTACGGAAGAATGTCATCGGAGTGATCGTCAACAAATTTCGGGGTGATCGAAGCTTGTTTGATGATGGGGTACGTATCATCGAAGAGCGCTTCGGCATCTCCGTTCTCGGTGTCCTCCCCTATACCCCGCTCAACCTTGGATTCGAAGACTCCCAAAGCCTCAAAAATTTCGTCCAAAACAAACCCAACCCAGTGAAAAAGATCGGGATCATCAACTACCCCACGATGAGCAACTATAACGATTTCGAGCCGCTTATCGCCGATGAGGCAATTACGGTCGAGTTTATCACTACTAACGTTTCGTTAGAGAGTTATGAACTCATTATCCTCCCCGGAAGCAAGCGGGTGATCGAGGATTTGCGATGGCTCAAACAGGTGGGACTTTTTGATGCTCTCCAAACGAGGAAAAAAGAGATACTGGGGATTTGCGGCGGGTATCAGATGATGTTTGCAGCCATCATCGATGAGGGGTGTGTCGAAACCTCAGAACCGAGTCGCGAAGAAGCCCTCGGATTTATCGATGATGTGATCGTATTTCAGCGGGATAAAGTGCTCAAAAAAGGGAAATATGAAATCTTTGGACGCACGATAAACGGGTTTGAAATTCATCACGGGGTGAGTGAAAAATATCCCCTTTTCTACGAAAATGAGCACATCAAAGGGACGTTTGTCCATGGGCTTTTTGATGATGAAGCATTTGACGCGTACAAGAAAAAAACGATTGATGCGTTTATGGAGACGATGCGGAGCGAAATCGATGTGGAGAGGATACTCAATGTCTTATAAACAGTGGTTCGACACTCACGCTTCCAAACACCGTGTTATTATGGATAAACTCTCCGCTCTGAGCGACGACGAAGTGATAGAATATTTCCGATTTGAAAACATGGTTGAAAAAGAGAGTGATTTCTGTCCCCTCTACGCGGAACAGAAAAAATGTCACGATACAGAAGAGCTGAACTGCTATCTCTGTGCCTGTCCGAACTTCCGCTTCAACGATGCGGGGTTTACTCTCGAAGAGGGGAAAACCATCTTTAGTATCTGTTCTATCGATAGCCCCGATGGGGATCGTTTTATCACCGATACGGCGATTCATCAAAATTGTACTGGGTGTCTTGTTCCCCATAAAGAAAATTACATCCGTAAAATATTTTCTCGTGATTGGCTCAATATTATGAAAAATGTCCCCGGCTTATAACCTTTTGATTCGGATTTTCCACCTTTAAGATATAATAAGAGAGATTATAAGGGGAGATGGGATGCGTATTTTTCTACTGTTTATCGCCTACTCATCCCTTCTCTTTTCTGCCTCACTCCCATTACTCTTTAGCGGTAATGATCGCCTCTCTTCTCGCGAATTATATGATGTTCTTGGGCTTCGTCTCCCGTATGCCATCGAAGTATGGGAAAACCAACCAACCTTACAAAGCAGTGCCATCTCTCAAAGTATTACCGCCCTTACAAGCTACTACCGCGCCAAAGGGTATTTTGAGAGCCGTATCACTGCTGATGAGACCAACCAAAGCATCACCTTTACGATTCATGAAAATCTTCCGATACGCGTTGCGACAATCCAAATCAACAGTGAGATTGCTGTTGAGAGTGTCATTGAACTCTCCACGGATAAGCTGTTCGATCAAGATAAATTCGCCGCAACCAAAACAGCAATCAAAAAACGCTACGGAGACGCGGGATATTGTAATGCAACATTTAATTCCAAAGCGTGGGTCGATCTCGAAGAGCATCAAGCCCATCTCTTGTTTGAGGGGACACCCAACGAGCCGTGTACCTTTGGTGCTATTGCCGTCTCTTCAACTCCCAATATAGATGGAAACCTCACCACCTCTATGCTTCAATTTAAAGAGGGGGATCCCTACACTCTTGAAGCTATCCAAAAAAGCTATGAAACTTTATATTCGCAAGAGGGGATTTCTCGCGTCTCGATTAACGATATCGATCGTAACGGCAGTATCGTCCCTATCGCAATCGATATCGAAGAGATTGATAAACCGGTACGTTTCAACATCGGTTTAGGATACAGTAGTGATGAGGGTATAGGGACTCAGATAGGGCTTAAACACCGAAATTTTTTAGGCGACCTCAAGACTCTTTCACTCGATGCTAAATACACCCAAGTCAAACAGGAAGCTTCCGGTATCCTCTCCATCCCTCTCCAAGAGCGTTTTACGGCAAGCGGTGAAGTGGGGTATTCTAATGAACAATTCAGCGGATACCGTTCCGAAAGTGTCTTTGAAAAACTCACCCTTAAACACCAAGATATCCCAACCTCTCTCCTTACATCGGTGTTGTTTGACCAAGCAAAAACCTATGAGAGTACCAACACGGAAACATTTCCCAATAGCAACCTTTTCATCCTCTCACCCATGCTAGAAATAAACTACGACACTCGCAATAAAATGCTCGAACCGACCAAAGGGGATTGGATTAATGCGAAAGTTCAAGGCTCTATGCTCTCCTCTATCTCAGATGCTACCTACTTTAAATCTTCCCTCTCAGGAGCCCATATCCAAAGCTTTGGAGAGCATGTTATCGCCGGCAGACTTCAGTGGGGGACACTCAGAACGTATGAAGGTGAAGTACCGAGTGCCTACCGTTTTTACGCAGGGGGGATGAGTTCAAACCGTGCCTACAGTTATCGGGAACTCGGACCAAAAGATACCAATGGAGACCCTATCGGATTTACATCACTGCTTGAGGGGACACTCGAGTATCGATTCCCTATTTACGATCCAATCCGAGGTGTCCTCTTTAGTGATCTCACCTATGGCTCAAATAATTATATCCCCGATTACTCGCTCCCCTACTGGGGAGTCGGAGCAGGATTGCGTTACACGACCCCTATCGGTCCTATCGCCATCGATGTCGGGGTTAATCCCACCGATTATTCTCAATATACCTTTCATTTCCGTATAGGAGAGCTATTTTGATCTCTAAAACGGGTTTGAAACGTCTTAAAAGAGGGTTAAAACATATTTTTGTTGCCCTTCATACGTTATTGATTTTAGGGATACTTTTAGCTTCAGCCCTCTTTTATATCGCCTTTCGGCCCGATGGACTTCAGCTTGTCAACACTTTTATTCTTACTCCGCTGGGAATCGAATACAAAAGTGCCGAAGGTTCACTCAAAGACGGTCTATCCCTCCATAATATCCATACCGAAACCATCGATATTAAGACGCTAAAACTCGACTATAACCTTACTAAAATACTCTACGGTAAGCACACCATCGACAGCATCCATATCGACGGATTACGGGTACATCTCGATGATTTTATCAGCGAAGGGGAGAGCTCGTCTCTCCCTCTGCCCACCTTTGCTCTCAAAGAGGTTAATCTTACCAATCTTCAACTCATCAGCGTCTATCCCATCGAACTCGACATTCACGCCAAAAACGGCAGTTTTGATGGAAAAAATCTCAACTTTCAATCTCTCACGGCCTCTGTCCGAACACAATACGCCAGCGGTGCATTGCAGGGAGTTCTTAAAAATAATGCTATTCAAGGTGAGGGAGTAGTCTATCCTAACGCCAAAGAACTCGACCCCTATGTCGCCGATTTTACCACCCTTCCCACGGCGCAACGTGTTGAGATACTGGAGCTTTCCGATTCCAAAGTGAGACTCGCGACACAACTCTCATCACTTAACGCCGCCTTTGATGAAAAAATGACATTAAACACTATTTCAATCGGGATGAATTATCACTACAGTGATCATTATCTTGACTTTAACGCACACTATCTCCTCAAACGCGATGATAACCAAATGCTCACCACCCAAACACTCCGTTATAACCTCAACGGAACGACGACAACAACGTTTAACGGTATCTTAACGACACCGCAGATCCCCCTTCCCACGAACATCGTTACGGGAAATTTTAGAGATGATCGCGCAGGGCTTGCAGGGAATATCTCCCTCGCAAATTCAACCTTACTGCTCCAAAGCAGTGATTATCAACATTACAAATTTCATACCGAAATCTTTCAACGTTCATTAGATTTTCTCCACTTTCTCCCAAAAACACTCCAAGATTCACCACTCAGCGGTAAATGCGACGGAATATACTCTCTACACGACAAGCAAGCAGACGGAAATTTTACAATTGATCACAACCATGCAAAATTAAGTGGAAAATTTCTCTTTCAAAATAGCACATTAAAACTGAATGCGGATACGATCCTCCCCTCTGATGCACCGACATGGAATAACTGGAGTATAAAACCCCCATCACAGCTCGAACTCTCACTCACCTACAGTGTTCTCAAATCACACCTTTCACTCAATGGAAAAGATTTAGCCCTCTCTCTTGAACGATATAACGAGCGTGTCGAAGGTTCAGGCAACTACCTAGGAACTTTTTTTGATATTACAGGTTCTCATAATAATGAGCAAACTGATGTTACAATTACCTCTATCACCCCATCTCTTTCAAAAACACTTAATTCGTTACCCAACTTCACCCCTCCGAATCTTCGCTATTACGATGCTGAAGTACGCACTTCCACCCACATCACCTACGACACAACATTACACATTGCAACCGATATCTCTCTGCCGTGGTATGCTATTATTATGGATTCTGCTCGGCAATACAGTGGGGTAAATTCCCATGCAAACCTTCGCTACGATGAAAACAATATTACCCTTATTAACTATACCGTTGATATTGCCAATCATCAAATCACCTCCAATAAACCCTCCTCCTTACATATCGATCAAGGACACCTCTTTATTGATGAAGCATGGATATTTGATGCCCTACGGCTAAATGGAGATATAAATCTCGATACTCTGGCAATCACATTACATCTAAAATCGGATCGGTTTAGCTACAATGGACCAGAGGGGAATGCTCATATTGCCTTGGATCTCCAATATATTCGTGATGAGAATCTCACACAAAAGCTCGCAGGACAAATCACCCTGCTCGATGGAGAGATCACCTATTTACCACTCCAGCAATTTAAAGTAATGGATGATGATGTCATTATCGTCCAAGATGTAGCCGCTCCAAATAACGGTTCATTAGCTATGGATGTTAAAATTATCGCCGATCAACCGCTCCATTATCTTACCAAAGAACTCGATCTCTACATCACTCCCAATATCACCCTTTGGAAAGATCCACTGGATGCTATGGAACTGCTTGGCATGATTACCATTCCAAAAGGGAAGATGACAACGACAGGAAAAACCTTCACTCTCCGTCCCAGCTATATCTATTTTGGAGGATCAGTTCCTATTAATCCGTACCTCGATATCACTGCTGATTATGAAGTCGATTACAAAAAAATCGAAATTTATGTTACCCACAGACTCGATTCTCCGATGTTTTTATTCAACTCTGACCCTTTTATGAATCAAAACGATATTATGAGCTATATCATTTTCGGTGCACCTGCATCCACCGCACTCTCTAGTAACAGTGGTAGCGATGTGAGTGCCCGCGCCGATGCGACCAACTTTATGTTAGGTGCAGGGCTCAAAGGGCTTATCGGAGGGGCAACCAAAATTCAGATTGATACTATGAATATTCTCACGACCAAAGAGGGGGGAATGGGATTTGAAGTGGGAGCACGCCTCAATAAAGACTTGCGTGTTGTTTATAAAAACGATACCGTATCGAGCGTCCTTGTTCAATACACCGTTAATCGATGGTTACGACTCGATGCCGACATTCATGCGCTAGGGCAAGGGATCAATGCTATCTATATCAAAGATTTCCGTGATTTTCTCCCCCATAATGAAGCGACTCACAAAGTTCGAGATAGATAATTACTTCTAAACCCTATTGTCGGGTATTAACCAATACTTTACGCTCACATTGACAATCCTCAAAATAGACCATCCGTTCTTCATAGTGTGAATTTACAGAGAGATCGACACCATCATCATTTTGGATTACTACTGTTTGAGGAGCGGTTGTATACACTACCGTTGGTGAGGGTTCATAGATCACTGCTGGACGGGAAGAATAGCCGATCATACTGCCAAAAACAAATGGGGCGATCCACCCACCATATCCCCAACCTCTATAATAGTGCTCACCACTATAGTGATGACCACCGCCTCCTCTAGCTTCAACAGAACTTACCATCAATAACATCACAAGTAACCCTATGCGTACTTTATCCATCTGTATCTCCTTCTGGATAGTATTAGAAACTAAACGAATTTGTAACCTTTATCTCTTTTAACGGTTGTGAGCTTGTTTTCGCAATATCTCGTCCACGATACTTTGCATAATTCATATAGCCCGTAATAACATTATCGGTTTGCATATCGTATTGAGTGTAACAACGACGGACTGTTTGGTAGTTGGTTTGAGTCGGACGATCGGCATTTTGCCCCAGCATAGTACCTATTGCCGCCCCCCCGATAGTCGTTGCAACTTTACCGCTTCCACCACCTAATTGATGTCCGAGTACTCCCCCTAATGCAGCTCCGACGAGTCCTCCCACAACATTGCTATTCCCCCCTTGTTCTTGCACAGCTACTTGCTGATCTTCACATACTTCATGGGGAATCTTTTTACTAACCGTAGAATAGATCGGCTCAGATCGTGTTACCGATACATATTCGATATCGCTGATTATCGTATCTGATGGCGAAGTCCCATATCCCCCTGATTGTGCCATCAGGATCGATGTACTCAACACCAAAGAGATTGAGATAAAAACTTTTTTCATAGTGTATCCTTTAGTATATATCCCATCATAAAGATGTTCTATAGTGAAGTATGACAGACATATACTAACAATTTGTAACTTGAATTTTAACAAAATTTGTATGGGGTAGATAATTAAGATGATGATTTTCTTTAAATCTTTGTAAAATACCGTAAATAGGGGATTTTGATGGCGGACACCTAGGGGTTCGAACCCTAGATAGGTTGCCCTATACACGCGTTCCAGGCGTGCGCCTTCGACCACTCGGCCAGATGTCCATTTATAATGCAGAGCGAAATTGTACCCAATCTTGCTTAAATGCTCTTAGTACCCTTTTCTGGATTTATTATTTTGTCGTTTTTTCTCACGGTTGTAACGGTTATGATAATGGTTGATCCATGCCAAAAAGATAATAATCAACAGTAAAACTGCACTCACTTCATAGCCGATTGCCCAAATAATAAAATAAGAAGAGAGATTAAATGTTAAAAAGCTCTCATAATTTGCACGCGCTACAAACATAAATAAAAAACCAAGCCCTACAAGATAGGGAAGCGTTAAGAAATATATGAAAAACATTAACCCCTCATATCCTTCAGGGGCAAAAACAAAATTTCGATAATCGACTTCTTGGTTTAAAAAATCCTCTTCCTGTTCTCTTCGCTTTGCAAGACTCTCTTGTGAGAACTGTTTACCACCGCTTCGATAGTCATTGGACAAAAATGATTTGGAGTCGTGTTTTGTCTTATAATCCATCTGCACTACCTTAGTAAGATCGTATTAAATTTTATTATTGTAGCTTTTTTTAAGAAAAAATCAACTAAAGAGACGAAAACTCTTTCTACGCGTGGTCAAATCGCGCAGAAGTATATGCTTTGAAGGAAGTTAGAGTACTATTGTAGAGTATCAATGTTACAATTGTGTTAAGTGAATTGTATAATTTTGCATCATTTCTCAAAATTTTTATAAAAAGGGTATTTATGTCTCCTGAAGAGCGATTCTTTTCAATAAGCAACGATTTCCGATCCCCATACGCTCGTGATCGTGACCGGATTATCCATTCAGGAAGCTTTCGTCATCTTGAATACAAAACTCAAGTATTTTTAAATTCTCAAGGGGATTTTTTCCGTACACGCCTTACTCACAGTATCGAAGTGAGTCAAATAGCCCGCTCAATCTGCTCCCATTTAGGGTTACAAGAATCGCTTGCAGAGTCTATCGCCCTCTCTCACGATTTAGGTCACACACCATTTGGTCATATCGGAGGAGACACGCTCGATGAATGTTTAAAAGAGAGGGGATTTAGCCATGGATTTGAACACAATTTTCAAAGTTTTCGTGTCGTTACCAAACTCGAACAGCGTTATAAGGCATTTTTAGGGCTTAACCTCACTTATGCGACATTGGAGGGGATTTTAAAACACTCTTATCCCTACAACAAACCGTTTTTACCCCAAGATATCCGCGACGCTTTCGCGTTAGATACTCACCCTAGCATCGAAGCGATGATTGTCGATCGTGCCGATGAGATTGCCTATATTAGTCACGATATCGATGATGGTATTGCATCAGGACTTATCTCTTTTGAGATGTTAAAATCGTCCGAACTTATACAAACGATTCTCCAAAAAGTATACGATGAGGGGATTTATGAAAACGAAGATGAGATGTTCCGTTACCGTTTTAGCTCTCACCTCATCAACCATTTAGTCTACTCACTCCTCGAATTCTCACGCGGGAAAATTGATAATAGCCGTGTGTTAGCTTCGCTTATCCCCGCATCCGAAGAGATACCGATAGGGTTCGAGCTAGAACTTGAAACACAAATCAAAAAACTCAAAAAAATTCTCTACAAAGAGCTCTACCAACATAAAAGCATTATGCGTAAAATGTTTGCCGGAAAACAAGCCGTTATCGGTCTCTTTAATGCCCTAATGGAAGAGCCGAAAATGTTACCACGTTATTATCTGCAACAGCTCGATATTCGCAATACTCACCGCGTTATTGCCGATTATATTGCCAGTATGTCAGATCGGTATGCGATGGAACTTTATAACGAGTTATACGGAAGAGAGGGGTAAATTGTTATAGAAAACCGAAACATATAGATGATATTTCGGTCAAACTATCGAAGGAGAATCGAATCACCATTGTAAAACAGTTGTGTAAATTTAGTATAAATATTTAGATAAATACGAATAATAATCCCATAAAGATGCTCATAGGTGTGAGGAATCATATAACAAACATATCGCTATAATATCTTTATGAAACACATAGCAATTATCGGCGGTGGCGCGTCAGGACTTATGGCGGCACTCTTTGCAGCAAGGACGGGGGCTGATGTCACCATTTATGAGCATAACAACAACGTGGGAAAAAAGATACTCGCTTCGGGTAATGGACGGTGTAACATCATCAACACCACCGCATCTTATGAAGATTATGCGGGGGCTGATCCTCAGTTTGTTACCTATGCCCTTAAACAGCTCAATTTCTACTATTTTGAAAAGTTCTGTCACTCCATCGGACTCGTGTTAGATATAAAAGAAGACGGCAGATGTTATCCCCTCTCCAATGAAGCCAAATCGGTCTTGATTGCCCTCAAAAGTGCCGTGAGTGAAACGGGGGTAAAAATCATCACCGATTCCAAAGTCATCGCTATTACCAAACATGATTCACGCTTCAACGTACAAACGGAGATGGACAAACACAATTATAACAACGTTTTAATCGCTACAGGCTCAGAAGCGGCACCACAATTAGGAGCTACAGGAGATGGCTACACTTTCGCCCGTGCATTCGGACACGAGATACTCCCCACCTACCCAAGCCTCGTACAACTCCATCTAAATTCCAAAAATCACCCTAAAATGGCGGGGGTTAAAACCGTTGCCGAAGTCACCCTATTTATCGATAACAAAAGCTACATAAAAGTAACAGGGGACATCCTCTTTGCTGCGTATGGGATTTCGGGACTCGCCATCCTCGACATCAGCCAACGCGCTTCGTATGCTCTGCTACACAAACAACGCGTTAGTATCTCCCTCAATCTCCTCCCCCGCTATGAGAGAGAAGAGCTTGTGTGTGTTATCGAAAAGCTATTTGCCTCCATCCCAAAACATGACGCTCATACCGCACTCTGCGGTCTACTCCCTGCTAAAATCGTTACCTATCTCCTCGAAGATGCCGCTATCACACAAAACACACCTGTATCTTCTCTCAACCAAAAAGATGTAAAAAAGCTCGCCCACTTGATCGGTGAATGGGAGTTTGAAGTGACCGATACCCACGGTTTCAAACACGCCGAAGTAAGCGGCGGCGGTGTCTCTACGGCACAAATCAATAACAAAACGATGGAATCAAAACTGATTGAGGGGCTTTATTTTGCGGGAGAAGTAATCGATATTGTCGGTCGTCGCGGGGGATATAATTTTAACTTTGCATGGGCTAGTGGAATGATTGCGGGAAAAGAGATGGGGAAATAAGGTGAATATTTAGCTATTCACTTATCGCCTCATAAATACGAAACTTAATCTCTTCAGAATACTCATCTTCTTCTATAATTGATTTTATTATGTCAAACAATAAATCATCCTCGATTTTACCCTCGGCCAACCAAACAACAATATTTTCCATTTCTAGCACAAATTTTTTTACACAATAGCCATAACCATTAAGCTCTAAAAAATAAGCACCAAGTGTTAGGCTTGAACGCTTATTGCCATCCATAAAAGGATGAAATTTATTAACCGCATAAACCAGATGTTTGAGTTTTTCCTCAAATGATGGATAATACATATCATTTTGTATATGCTCTAACGCACTATCAAGTAATCCTATCTCTCGATATCCATGCAATCCACCACTATGTTCTATAATCCAGTCATGAACTAAAATGGCATGTTTGGTATCAAAATAAAAAATTTGAAGTTCCACTATCTATCTTTCAAACGTTTCAAAACCGCAAGTGTTTCAGGGTCTGATAGTCGCTCTTCTAAAGATTTGCTTGTTTCGCCCAAAAATTTATCAAAATCACCTTGTGGAACGGATTGAATATAGCTTTCCAACTTATGATGAAGTGCATCACGAAAACATAAATCACGACTTGCCATTTTTGCTCTTGCATCATTGATATGCGGTAATAAATAGGGATTTTGAGAAGCTTTTGTAATAAGATTGTCGAGTTCAGAAGGAATTAATTTTCTACCCAATTTTTCATACTCTTGCTTCATCTCAACTGCTAACCCATGCTCAAAACTGGCGATTGCATTTAAGACTTCAGAGTACATAGTCTCTCTTACATTGTCTTTATCTGTCAAATCCAGTATTTTTTTATATTCTGCTGCATTTTCTAAAAAAATCACTTCATATATTTTGTTGGTATACCGTGAATACTTCCATTTATCAACGGGTAAGCATTCATCCAAGGCATCGGTAAACTCTCTACGATAACTATGTTCTTTATACGCAGACGGTAAATAGGCTTCATCTCTTTGATTTATGTATTTGGTATGACCACCTGCTTTTTGAGCCACTACATCGATAACAATGTCTAAAATCTTACCTCTTATTGCTTTTGCTTTTTCACTTTCGGTAACAAGCATAGCGATATTGAGTACTGCTCTAAAAGAAAACACCCCTAATGACGGAGCTTTAGCTATGTCGGCGACATGAATGTCGTCGACATAATCTTTAAAGTCTTTCAGTTCTTTACCCTTTAAAACTCTGTATCCATTTTTAGCAAGTTCTTCTTTGTTGCTTTCTAAATATCTATCAATAGTCCGTTCATCTATAGTTAATAAACTTGCTACTTGTGTTTTTGTAAACACATTGGCATCTCTCCAAAAAGCACCACCTAAAGATAGATTCGATTCTATCTGTTCTAATGCATAATTATTATTTAAAATATTTTGTCTGCTGACTGTTGATGATGTTAAATCTTTGGTCATATTTTTTCCTAATGTCCATTGTAATCAAAACATTCTACCTCTCGTTTCGTTTGTTCAAGATCATAGCTTCCCATATAATCAATAAGAATCAATTTTGATAGTTAAAACTTTTTGAGAATAATAGATGATATTGTAGATAATGTATAAGTATTATAGCAAAACCGAGTGAGATGGAGAGATAGGTTTTCATCATTCCGTACTACCGAAATGTAAGCTATCGTATATACACAAATATAATTATTTTCAATAATTTAAAGATCAAAAGTCACTGTATATTTGTTCAGTGGTAATAATTCTTCTAGTTAGCCTTTCTACGTCATGGAGACTATAATTTTTACCTTTAACATGTCTCAAAAAATCAATAAACTCTCCGATTTCTGATTCATCATTAATTATGATATATTTTATATCATTTGGCTCAAACATTAATTTTAAATGTTTGATTCGATCATTGTAATAGGCTTTTTGTTCTGGTGTTTGAAATTCTTTTTTTGATGGAAAAGAAAATCTTTTTTCCTCATCATCAAATGCATCACTATATGAAGGTATATACCGCCACTCACGTTCATCTGAAAAACGATAGTTGCGTTTTGGCTCTTTGTTTTTCCGAAACAAATCACTCTCATAGTTTTTTATATGGCTAAATACTTGCAAACCATGTGTGGCTTTAGTTTCATGCATTTGTGCATCATAGGTTGATCGAAATAATTCTAGTAAACTTTCTGAAAAGAATGATTTTTTTTCTACGTATACTACTGGGTTAAGTCTTTGCTTAATTGCCCATTCTTTAGATAATCCAATGCCATAAGAACCATAATTTTCAATATGGTTTTTGACTTCAGATAAAGGAATATCACAAAAACTAACCATAGGTGCAATATAGGTTGTATTTTTATCACCTAAGATGACATCTTCAATACAGTATTTGACGTGAAAATCATTAGACAAGATTCCTTTTAAACTATCTTTTGTACTCGTAAAATGAATGATCGAATTTGAACTAAGTCCCATCCTCTAATCCTTATGCTTCTAAATAATTGTTTGAAAACAGATGATCGCTTCATCATTAAACATAGATAGTCTTTTTGAGGATATGCTCACCGCTACGCCCACGTAAGCCTGTCTTATCGGCGAGATCGACGGTACATGCAAACTGGTGTGAAATCTTTTCGCGAAGCGCTTGTAAGATACTAAATGCTCTCAGAGGATCGGTATCTTCTACAAAGTGCGGAGTTGTTTCGATTAAAACGTCGATGTCACTATTTTCGCTCGCTTCATCTCTCGCAAATGATCCGAAAATTCCGTGGATAACAATCCCCTCTTTTTCATGGCTAGATTTGATACTTCGAAGATACTCTAAAACTGCTTCTTTGGTAATCATTTTAAAACCTTAGGTTTATAACTTTGAATATTATAACAAAAGCAAGTAAAATAGGAGATGGAAAATGAGTTTTCATGGGGGAAGTGCCCACCCTTCGACAAGCTCAGGGCGAACGGTCTATTGTTTACTTTTTAACGCCGTTACGTTTACGATCACTTGGATCTAACCAACGTTTACGGATACGGATAGTAAGAGGGGTAACTTCGAGAAGTTCATCATCTTCGATCCATTCCAATGCACGCTCAAGGTTCATATCACGTGGTGGAATGAGTTTAATCGCTTCGTCTGCACCTGATGAACGGACGTTTGATTGTGCTTTACCTTTGATCGGGTTAACGTCAAGGTCGTTTGAACGACTGTGCTCACCGATGATCATCCCTTTGTACACTTTGGTTTGAGGGGCTGTGAAAAGGACACCGCGATCTTGGAGGTTGAACAATGAGTACGCTAACGCAACACCGTCTTCCATAGAGATCAACGCTCCGTATTGACGGCTCTCAACGTTTCCTGTGTAAGGGCGGAATTCCAAGAATGAGTGGTTCATTACACCCTCACCTTTGGTATCAGTCAAGAACTGACCACGGAAACCGATCAATCCGCGCGCAGGGATTTCGAACTCTACGCGAGTAAAGCCCTCACCCATCGGTACCATTGCTTTCATTTCCGCTTTACGGCGACCGAGACGCTCGATGATAGTCCCTGCATTGTCTGCCGGAAGGTCAACAACAAGGTGTTCGAACGGTTCACATTTGACCCCTTCGATCTCTTTTACGATAACTTCTGGACGTCCGATACCGAATTCAAACCCTTCACGACGCATGTTTTCTGCGAGAATCGTGATTTGAAGCTCACCACGACCGGAAACGATAAATTTACCTTCTCCAACCGTTTCGTAACGCATTGCTACGTTGGTGTTCATCTCTGCATCAAGACGCTCACGGATTTTGTTTGCGGTAACGTGTTTACCCTCTTGACCAGCAAGTGGAGAGTCATTAACCGAGAAAACAACGGTCAACGTCGGCTCTTCGATGTGCATAGGATCAAGTGGCATAGGATTTTGTGGATCACAGATAGTATCCCCAACGTCTACGGTTTCGATACCGGCAACGGCTACGATATCACCTGCTTCCGCTTCTTGGATTTCCATACGGTTCAAGCCCATAAATCCGATCAATTTAGAAATTTTACCTTTTACCATCTCGCCATCGGCTTTTGCCAACAAGATGTTATCCCCTTTAGCGATTTTACCGTTGAAAATACGGGCAATACCGATTTTACCAACGTAGTTATCGTAGTCGAGGGTGAAAACTTGCAACTGAGTCGGGTTTTCAGGATCACCGGTAGGCTCAGGTACTTTTTCGAGAATAGTGTTGAACATACACGTGAAATCACCGTCCGGTTCAGCCATATCCATTTTCGCGATACCATCACGCGCTGCGGCGTAGATAATCGGGAAGTCAAGTTGATCTTCGGTCGCGTCCATCGCAACGAAAAGGTCGAATACTTCGTCTACTACGCGCTCAGGATCTGCGGAAGGTTTATCGATTTTGTTGATAACAACGATTGGTTTGATTCCAAGACCGAGCATTTTTTTAACAACGAATTTGGTTTGAGGCATAACCCCTTCATACGCATCAACGAGCAACAATGCACCGTCAACCATTTTGAGTACGCGCTCAACTTCTCCACCGAAATCGGCGTGACCCGGAGTGTCGATGATGTTAATTTTGTGCTCACCGTAACGGATAGCGGTATTTTTAGAGAGAATAGTAATCCCGCGCTCTTTTTCGAGTGCGTTAGAGTCCATTGCTCGTTCATTGACTTGCTCGTGGCTGCCAAATGTACCGGATTGTTTGAGCAATCCGTCAACTAGTGTCGTTTTACCATGGTCAACGTGGGCGATGACGGCGATGTTACGAATTTTTTGCACTGAATGTCCTTATAGGGAGGCAAAGATTTTCGCGGATTATATCTTTTTTTATTTTAAGGTTTCGTTAAGTCAAAATGGGCTTTGCGCATTTGGCGTTATTACTGTATGTGGCACATTTATTGCTTGATATTACTACTTAATTCCGAAAAGGATTTTCTATGGTTGTGCAAAACAATGAAACTAAAGCACCAACATCACTCATAGATCTGTTGGGCGGTAGTGCAAAAACCAATAATTCTAAAGTGAGCGATCTCTTTGCAAATCTCCTCTCCTCACTCAAATCCGCTGGAAATGAAAAATTTAACGTTGTTGTTGACCCAAAAGTGGTTAAAACTGCTGAAGCAACCTCATCCGCAACAAAAACTCTTAAATCTACCGATGCTACCAAACTCGGTACCAAAACACTCGAAGACCTTCTCGGCAATGAAGAGACAAAAATGCTCCCAAAAGAGCTCATTAATGCACTCAGTAATGATCAAGTACACTCTCTCATCAATAAAGCCAAAGAGTTTCTCAAAAACTCCATCACCGAAAAAGCTCCGGAATACAAAGCTGACTCTAAATCACTTCCAAAAACACTGATGGGACTTGTTGAACTCGCCGATAAAATGGGGGTCAATCTCAGTGAAATCACCCTCTCAACTCTCGACGATGGACAAAAATCGCTCACAAAAGAGCTTCCTTCATCCCTTGCATCTAAAAGTATTCTTGACCTTAAAGAGCGTACGAAACCAACTGAAGCACCGCAATCTTCTTTAAGTGCGTTACTCACTGAATCAAAAAATGAGACTAAAGTATCAAAAGAAGAAGAGAAAACAACCAAATCCCAGCAACCGCTTCAATCCCTCCTAAAAAGTCTAAATGAGTCGGCAACAAACACACCCGACACATCCAAAGAGTCTCCTAAAGAGCTTTCACAAATCGTTCCAAAAACAGCGTCCCTAACCGATGCACTCAGTACCCTCTTACGCGGAAACGATGAGAGCGACAAGAAAGAGAAAAAAGAGAGTATTAAAGTTTCTGATGAACCGTCTAAAACTATTCAAACACCAAAAGCTGATTCACTCGAAGTAAAAGCCAAAGAGGCGGCTCAAAGTATGCGCCATTTTGCTATCGATCTCAAAGAGGCAGCAGAAAACTACAAACCCCCTTTTACCCGTGTCACCATGAAACTTAACCCTGAAAAACTCGGTGAAGTCGAGGTAACACTCGTTCAACGCGGAAACAACGTTCATGTCAATATTCAATCTAACAATGCCTCTAGTGTTGCCTTTTTGGCGCATAATGCAACCGAATTGAAAGCCCAATTGGCACAACAAGGGGTCACTAACGCAACGATGAATTTTATGTCGGGCGGAGAAAATCAATCTCAAAATCCCAATCAGCAACAACAGCAGCAGCAACCTAACCGATTTCAATCCTATCAGTCGCTCCAAGAGCTAGAATCCAATAATGAGCAGTTAAGTGCTCTTGAAATCATCTTACCTCATTACGCGTAATTAAGGAGTTTATTATGGCAATCGACGCATACGGCAACACATTATCCTCTACCTCCACGACAGCATCAACATCCACGACAACCACCAATCCCAATGGTGTACTTGGAAAAGATGACTTTCTAAAGTTATTATTGTTGGAGCTCAAATACCAAGACCCGACATCTCCGATGGACAGTGAAAAGATTTTGGCTCAGACATCTCAGCTTGCAACACTTGAATCGAGTGAAAATACCAATAAAGCACTCTCAACGCTAGCTTCCTCTTTGACTGCCTCTTTACAGTATACAGGGATATCGGCTATCAGTAAAATCGCTGATACCGGAAGTAATGCCGTTGTCTTGGAAAAAGGGAAAACGGTAGACTTTGAACTCTATTATCCTGATGCAGTCACAACCGGAAAGATCAATATTTTAGACAAGAACGGGAAAATTTTAAAAACTATGAATGTCGGTGCAACGGATGCAGGGGTAGCAAAATTTTCGTGGGATGGGACAAATGCGGCAAACAGTGCCGTAGATGCAGGAATTTATTATGTTGAATCAACCTATACCAAAGCAGACAACACCACAGCAACAACCCGTGTAGGGCGTTATCCGATCGAATCAATCAAATTTGATAGCGGTAAAACTTATGCGAAACTCGGATCAAGCTATATCGATTTTAGCACGATCAAAGAGATAACAGCGAATTAAAGATAGGGAAATAGCATGTTTCAAGGTTTTTATAGCGGTATTTCAGGAATGCAAACCAACCAATATGGGCTAGATATCATATCTGATAATCTAGCAAATATCTCAACTACAGCTTTTAAGGGATCGACTACTGAGTTTTCAGATATTTATAGCTCTGCTTTAACCAAAGGAAGCACTGGGTTACCCACTAGTAATGATATCGGCTTGGGTTCAAAAGTACAAGCTACGACGTATCAGTTTCAACAAGGTGACCTTACCCCCTCTGATCGTTATAACGATTTGGCGATTGAGGGAAATGGGTGGTTTGGCGTCACCAGCAAAGGAATTGATTCCTATACACGCGATGGACACTTTCTCTTTGATACCTATCAACAATCATCGGGTGATGTAGATTCTTCAGTAGCCCGATTAGTCACCGCTGATGGAAAATATGTCCAAGGGACAATGTTGAGCAATTTTTCCTATAATCCTACTTTTGACTATACGAGGGCGGGAAGCACCGGAATAGCAGGGGCATATGTCATCAATAATCCCACCTTTGATGTACCTATGAGTACACCATCTGCACAAGGGGTGATCGAATTTCCTACCCAATTGGCGTATCCTGTTGAACCGACCACCCAAGCACAATTTCTCGGTAATTTAGGATTAGACAATGTACCTCGAACCATAAGTGCCGATGTTATCAGTGCGGCTAATGATCGGAACCGATTAAAGCTCACCTTTACCAAAAGTGCAACCCAACCCGCGCAAGGCATTACTTGGGATGTTGCTGCTTCTATCACATCTGCAGATGGTACAATCACCTACGATACTCAAAATGGTCAAGCTATTTTTGGGCCATCTGGAGATCTGAGTAGTTTTTCTATCAGCTCACTCAATAATGACGGTACGCAAGTTAATGTAGATTTAGGGAGTGGATTTAGTGGCGTCATCTCCACTGATGGAATTGCGGTCAGTGGAGGATCAACCTCCAATGGAATGACGGGCGGAACACTCACAAAATACGGTATTAATGCCGACGGAGTTGTAATCGCCGACTTTTCCAATGGTCGCCAAAGCGCTATTGCCCGAGTAGCTGTGTACCATTTTCAAAATGATCAAGGTCTTAACCGCGATGGTGGAACCTACTATCACGAGAGCGCTGATAGTGGGAAACCTCTCTTTTGGAAAGATGCCAATGGAAACTATACCGCTGGTGCAACTGTTCGAAGTGGAATGCTTGAGGCATCAAACGTACGAATAGAAGTGGGGCTCACCGATATGATCGTCACTCAGCGTGCCTATCAAGCCAATGCTAAAACAATTACGACTGTCGATGAGATGATTCAAAAAGCTCTTCAGATGCACCGTTAATATTGGCATAATTTTTGCTTTATCTTCTTACTAACATAATGTGACACAAAGGATTTTCCATGTTACGATCACTCTTTGACGGTATTACCGGTCTTCAATCACATCAAATTGCAATGGACGTTGAGTCTAATAACATTGCTAACGTTAATACGATCGGTTATAAATACTCACGTGCTAACTTTTCTGATCTATTAGCACAAACCAATCAAATTGCAACGGCTCCCCAAGGTGCTCTTGGAGGAAAAAATGCCGTTCAAGTTGGATTAGGGACAACCGTAAGTTCAATAACACGTATCATGTCTCAAGGGTCTATTCAAAATACCGATAAAAATACCGATGTCGCTATCCAAGGGGATGGATTTTTTATCGTCAGTTCCGATGGAGGAAATACCTATAAATATAGCCGTTCCGGAGATTTTAAATTTGATGCATCCGGAAATTTTGTCGATAATAATGGCTTTATCGTCCAAGGATGGGTGCGTGATGCCAATACCGGTCTCGTCGATTCTACAGCTCCAATCAGTAATATTCAAATCCCACCAGGGTTGACCACGCCGGCAAATGCAAGTACCGAAGTAGTCATCAAAGCCAACCTTAGTGCCAGCAGTAAAATAACCCAATATTCACCAACCTATGAAACTGACACCACCGGTGCTTTTGTCAATACCAATGGGGCACCTGTCGCTGCTGAAGATATGGGAATTATGTTTAATGGAAGCGGTACAGCATTCTCTCTCACTTCAGCAGCAAACGGTCCCGGAACCGGAGGTGATGGTATTTTTATCAGTACTGATGGTGGACAAACCTATGCAGAATTTCGTTATACCAGCAATATTGCCGATATCAATACTACCGGTACGGGTGCAGCCGGTGCAGCCACTTCACCATTACAAAGTGATGGTACTGCTTCCGTTAACGCTAATGTCTATTATTTCAATACAACCGAAGATTTTCGTGCAGCCGTTGCCAATTGGGCAAGCAGTAATGCCCTCAATGTTGGTGCCTCTCCGGGAGCAACAGTCAACTATAATAACCAAGGTAAGCTGCAAATTATGAACAATGGAACAGGGGCGACCAGTCTCAGTATCCAAGTTGCTGGAATTACCGATGCCGCAACAGCAAAAAATGATATCTTTACCTCTAATTTTTTAACACTCTCAGGAAATATTGCAGCAGGCTCTGCTTCATCTAAACAATCACAAGCCGTTAATGCCGCTACACACTCCGCCAGTATCGATGTGTATGATTCACTCGGAAGTAAACACACTCTCAAAGTTGACTTTCGTAAAGAATCCAGCAGCCCCACCAGTGGAACATCTTGGAGCTATTCCGTATCGGTCCCAAAACCGGCAGATATTGGGGGAGCAGCCCCTTATGAAAACATACTCAATCCAGCAGGTTTAATCTCTTTTGATACGGCAGGGGCATTGGCAGGGTACAATATTCCAGGGATCGATTTTACTGGGAATAACGGATCTACTCCCAATCAAGCCATTACTCTTAATTTTGGTAATATTAATAAATTTGATGGAATTACCAGTTTTGACAACCCCTCAACTACTAGCGGTATCTCTCAAGACGGTTATCCTGGTGGAGATCTCGTCGGTATCCGAATAGACCAAAGCGGAACACTTATAGGATCGTTTTCCAATGGTCGCTCCTTTGGTTTAGCTCAAATTGGAATGGCTAAGTTTTCAAATAACGAAGGGCTCGTAAGTGATGGAGGAAATGTTTATCTCCAATCGGCAAACTCAGGAGATCCAATCATCGGAACGGCGGCAACAGCAGGACGCGGGTTTATGCAATCTTCAGCACTCGAAGCATCCAACGTCGATTTATCTAAATCTCTTACGAACCTCATTATCATTCAACGTGGTTATCAAGCAAATGCAAAAACCATTACAACATCCGATACATTATTGGAAACATTATTAGGAATTAAACGATAATAGGAGATAGATACTCAGGATACACCTTCCTGAGTATGCTTTGGTCTTAAGGAGTTTGGAAGAATGAAAACTCCCCTTTGATGTGCTGCCATCAATTGGGATAAGTGTATTATGCACTCCTTTGGTAAACAAACGGTAATAACGCATTGTTTTAAACTCCGATTCGCTACACTTCTTATTATGAAAAAGCACTCCTCTAAAAAAAGACCTCGTACTACTACTCCCCCAAAACCACGTATCGATTACGCCCCGTTTTGGTCACGCGCTTTGGCATTTGGTACCGATATTTTTATGATCGGTTTACCTATAACCCTCCTAACAATGGCGTTGTTTGGTTACGATCAGATGCATACCGCCAGTGGTTTGGACGTTATTGTCAATGCTCCTAAAGCACATACCAATCCCCCAAATCCTATTGCTTCGATAGTGCAAATATCCTTATTTCTCATCACTTATGTTTGGTTATGGCACAAAAGTGGTCAAACACCGGGGAAAAAACTTGCTTCTATCCGTGTTATCGATGCTAAAACTTTTGGTAATGCCCCATATTGGAAACTAACGTTGCGTTTTATCGGTTATTTTATCTCCCTTATTACCCTCATCGGGTTTTTTATCGGTCTGTTGCGCAAAGATAAACGCTCCCTCCATGACCTCATCAGCGGCACCGCTGTTATTCGCGTTTCGTAAATCGTGTCCGCACTTATCGCCGCATTTTATTTTTTCTATTTCGCCCTAATAGGGGTACACGTTATTTTCATCCCTAAAATCCTCACCATGGTAGGGTATGATCCTCTCCATATCGGGATTATACTCGCCTCTGCACCGTTAGTCCGTTTTGCGATTCCGTTTCTATTTTTACAGGGATTCCAGCTCAATCAACGAACTTTTTTTACTGCTTTAGCATTGATGCTCATAGGTGCAGGTGGTTTTTATCCTGCATTAACTCATTTCTATCCTCTATTGGGGGTCAATATTTTATTTGGAATCGGGATATCTCTCGTATTACCCTACATCGAAGTGATTGCATTGGAGCATATCGGAAAAGAAAACTACGGCCGTATCCGTCTCTTTGGCTCATTCGGATTTATCGCGGTCTCATTGGTATTGGTCAAGTTTCTCACAGCACCCTATATCGGGATCGATTTTTTAATCGCTATGGCACTCCTTACCCTCACTTTCGGAGCATTAATCGGGAGTCAACAGGCCCATACCCCCGCAAACGAATGCTCTTCGAATGAGGAAGGGTGTACATTTTCTATTGTTGAACATATACCGCTTTGGATCGGGTTTTTCTTGATGCAGGTGAGTTTCGGACCGTTTTATAATTTTTTCACCATCTATACGACCGACCACGGGGTTTCATTGGATACTACCGTATGGCTTTGGAGTTTTGGAGTTATCGCTGAGATTATTATGTTCTATTTTCAAGGCAGATTGCTCCATCGCAATCTTAATGCCCTGCTATGGATAACGGCGGCTATTACCGCTTTGAGATGGCTTTTAGTTGCTCTCTTTCCCAATTCATTGTTTATATTGTTTGCAACACAAAGCCTTCACGCGTTTAGCTTTGCCCTCTTTCATACCGCTGCTATCAGTGTCTTATTTTCACTTTATAAGGCTCGCCGACTCTCACAACAATTTTTCTTTGGTATCTCTTATGGTCTTGGGGGGTTTATCGGAGCAATCGGGGCGGGAGTTGTCTATCAATACGCACCGACCTATCTTTTTGTTGCCGGTGCGATTGCCGCACTGGGAGCGACATTCGCATTTCGAATCAATAATCGTTAAATTGCTTCGCGCTTGACGTGAGTAACCATCTGAGGAAATGGAACGGTTATCCCATGCTCATCAAATTTGAGTTTAATCTCCTCCGTAACAGCAAACCGAACATCCCAATAATCCTCTACCAACACCCACGGACGTGCGTAAAGCTGAACCGAATTAGCACCTAAAGCCCCTACCGATACCATAAAAGCAGGTTCGGCAAGTATTTTCGGATGATTTTTAAATACCTCACTAATCACCTCTTTAGCCACTTTTAAATCGTCTTTATAATCGATATCAAATACCATATCGATACGACGGTTGCTTTTACCGGTGTTGTTAATAATATTTCCCGCGACGAGGGTTCCATTGGGGATAATAATCGTCCGATTATCTGCCGTTGCCAAGGTGGTTGAAAAGAGATTGATAACTTCCACCGTTCCATTGACTCCCGAAACTTCTATCGAATCACCCACTTTAAACGGCCTGAAAAAGATAATCAGTACCGCCGCACCGACATTGGCAAGGGTATCTTTGAGTGCCAAACCGATAGCCAACCCTGCCGCTCCGAAAATCGCGATAAACGACGACGTGTTAATCCCTAGATTACTCGCAGATGCTACCACTACGGCAATAATCAGTGCAACATAGACCACATTAGACGAAAACGAAATCAACGTCGCATCCACATGTGCCCGTTCCATCCCTCGGCGCATCAGTTTGATGATTTGACCTGCAATCCATTTTCCGATTAGGAAAATAGCAATCGCACCGATAAGTTTCAACCCGTATTCGGTCGCGAAATTAATAGCTATATCGGTGTAATGTTCCGCCTTGGTACTAATATGCTCTACATTTTGTTCCACTTTTTGCAACATCTATCTGTACTCCACTATCTGTTTTAGTTCTAACCGTTTTTGCTCACTCTGAGGATTTACCCGATACCCGAACGCACACATCACTGCTACACTGGAACCGTATTCGAGATCCAGTATCGCCTCCACTTCCTCTTTGTCAAACCCCTCTATCGGACAACTATCAATCTCCAGTGTTGCCGCATAGGTCATTGCGTTAGCAAGAGCGATATAACACTGTTTGGCTGTCCAGTTTTCGAGTAAAACTTCATCTTCTTCTATCGGAGTAAGATAGTTTTTATAGACACCCATATACATATCGACCGCTTCAGATGGGAGTCCTCGACGCTCAAACATTTTACGCACATAGGATGAATCACTTCGGACGATATCGTTATCAGTCGTAAAAATCACCAACTCAGAGCACTCAGTAATTTGACCTTGGTTCCAACACGCACTTTTGAGTGCCTTACGAAGATTCGGATTACGCACCACGATCACACGCCACGGCTCCATCCCAAACGATGAGGGAGAGGTTCGAATCACTTCTAAAAGAGAGTCAAACTGCTCGCTTGGTATCTGTTTTTCAGCATCAAACTGTTTACACGCGTGACGAAACGCCATTGCTTTTAAAAATTCGGACATATTAAGACTCCCGCTCGTCATTCCCGCGAAGGCGGGAATCTTGCTTTTCAATAATTTTCACCATTCTAACGTACATTTCATAATGGTCTGTTTCAAATTTTCCCAAAAGTTCGCGGTATTTATGATAATTTTTCCACGCTTTGAGAGAGGCTTCATGGCGTCCCCGTTTTACCAACTCAAAACTCACCGCCGCATTGATAAACCCCTTCCAAAGCTTCACCTCATCATTCTCCTCAAATCGACGGGAAAACCACAACGGTTCCAAATCCTCATGGGCATCGTAATAGCGCTCTTCTTCCAACGAAATAACAAACGCCTCACACGCGTGTGTTATCTCTGTTATATTCGCAAATTCTTGCGCCAATAGCCCCGTCCTCCCCGCAAACTAATACACACATGGTTCGGAAATTTGGCTCGAAACTCCCCTAGACGCTCTTTTGAAGATTTCCCCGTGTCGCAATAAAAGACGAATACACTCCCAGAGGGTTCAGCTTTGAGTAACGGCGGGGCGTAAAGGGTTGTTTGTGCACCATCGATAGGATTTAAAATCGTATCAATCAAGAGCACTTTCACCCCTTTTTCTTCTAACACCTGTTTGTTCCGTAAAAACTCTTCCTGTGTCCACTCATCGACATTTAAATCGATCATATTTCAATCCCATTATTATTTTAAGGTAGTGTATCCAAGCCTCAAAAAGATGCACCTTAGATTTTTTAGCTACACTTACGTTATGGCAAAGAAAAAGAAAAAAATGATAAAACTTAACCAATCCATCCGCCATTTTTTTGGCGATGAAGGATTTGATGAGGGTATTGAGCGCGTTCCGACCGAAACTCTTGTTGCACTCGCCCATGCCCTCGGTATTTTCGATGGGACGACCAAAAAAGAGCTTCTCGTCAAAACCTTTCGGCGGCTGTGGTCAGAGGGGGAGAGCGATAACCGTCACCTTGTCGTCGATTTTTTCACCCTAAACGGCAAAATCTATCCCAATCCGATTCCGCGTGAGAAACCTCATGAGAGGGAAGAGAAAATCGATGAGCTGTTTGATGCATTCGAGATGAGCCGTGATGAGAGGGTAGCACTGCACGCGGCGTTTTCAGATATCCGTACCCGTAAAATCACCTCTGATAAAATTGCTTCCAAACTCGAACACATCCGCTACATTCGCAAACGTGAATCTCTCGAAAAAGCGGTGGAGGGGAAATTTGATTACGATGATCGGTTGGAGTTTTATGCCTCTATCCTCTACGATTTAGGGGAGGAGAAATTTAGCAAAATCCATGTTCTTAAAACGACTGCATTGGATTCCACCCGTCTGCATGTTGAGAGTATTGATGCTCTCATACCCTATGTCACCGCTATCAAAGAGGAGTATACGGCGCAAAAACAGCTTCAAATTTCGACGTTTATTGCCTCGCTCAAACTCGATAACCACCGATACCTCACCCATAACGAGATTATCGCATCACTCAAAGGTGCCCCGCCTAGTAACACCAACACCTTTTACCCTCTCAACATGGAGACACTGGGGCGTATCCTCCCCTCTCATGCTATCGGGATAGAGTTTGTGGGAGAAGAGCTTCTCATCGAGTATCCGCAAGCAATTTTACTCCCTTATTATGATGAGCCGTTAGTCCATACAACCCACATTCAAATCTCTCACGCTGAGATTACCAAATTGATTTGGGATGAAGCCGATTTGGTCTTTGATGAGCAGTTTGAGATTCAAGGACACGAGCTCAAAGAGAACTTTTTACGTGAATTAGACCTCTTAGCCCAAGAGTGTCGTGAGCATGCAAGACTGCTCAACCTCAGCGATAATGCCCTCTATCCGATGATTTATGAGATTCTTTTGCCCTATCTGCATGAAAACCTCCATATCAGCTCCAAAGTAACCCGCCGTGTCTTATTCCACTTTGACCGTCTTATTAAAGACGAGCTCCTCAAAAAACAGCGTCAAGAGTTATTGGCGCGAACGGTACGTGATTTTAAAAATCTCTTCCCACTCGCACGCTCACTCCGTCGTCGTCTCATTTTTCATACAGGTCCCACTAACAGCGGTAAAACCTACAGCGCAATGGAGCAGTTGCGACGCGGTGGGACGGGCTATTATCTCGCCCCGTTGCGTTTGTTAGCACTGGAGGGGTATGAAGATTTAAAAGAGCACGGTGTGAACGCTTCGCTTATCACGGGTGAAGAGCAAATCGTCGATGAAGATGCCACCCATATCAGCTCCACCATCGAGATGCTCAGTTTTGAGAGTGAAGTGGATGTGTGCGTTATCGATGAGGTGCAAATGATCGGTGATCGTGATCGGGGATGGGCGTGGGCGAATGCTATCATTGGTGCCCCTGCTAAAACCGTCATTATGACCGGCTCCTCCAATGCACTCGAAGCGATAGAAGCACTCGCTCATTATTTGGGTGAACCTCTGGAGATTGTCCGTTTTGAGCGAAAGAATCCCCTCGAACTCCTCACACAACCCACTCCGATTACCGCCATCGAGCCTCAAAGTGCCATTATCGCCTTTACCCGCTCCAACGCGCTACGTCTCAAGCAACAACTCTCTGCGACCTATCGCACGAGTATCATCTATGGTAATCTCGGACCCGAAGTGCGTCGTGAAGAGGCACGCCGTTTTCGTGACGGTGAGACACAAATCCTCATCGCCACCGATGCTATCGCGATGGGGTTAAATCTCCCGATTAAAACATTGTTGTTTTCCAAAGCGGACAAATTTGACGGTCAAAACCAACGTGATCTCACCGTGAGTGAAATGCAACAAATCGCGGGACGAGCGGGGCGTTATGGGTTGAGTGAAAAAGGGTTTGTGGGGGCTCTCACCGGTGATGTTCTCAAAAAAATTGCACCGCTCTTTACGAAAAAAGCCGAAGATATCACGATACCGTTCAACGTCATGGCGTCGTATGATCATATCCAACTCGTTTCAAGCATTCTCGAAGAGAAGTCCCTCTCCAACATCATTAACTTTTTCGTCGAAAATATGAAATTCGAAGGACCGTTTCGGGCGGTCAATCTTGAATCGATGGCAGAAGCGGCCGCTATCGTCGATCATTATGACCTCGATATGAAGAGTAAATACATCCTCGCAACCGCACCGCTCTCTACCAAATCCCCTATCGTCATGGGTGCTTACGAGCGATATGTCAAAGCGTTAGCTCAAGCGAAACCGATTGCCTACATCCCTCCGCGTCATGGGGGAACCTATGCGCAAACCAGCGAAGAGCTCCAAGATGCCGAAGATCAGATAAAAGAGATTAGTTTGTATTTATGGTTGTCGTATCGGATGGGGGAATTTTTTGTTGACAGCGAAAAAGCGCGTAGTTTCAGAGGAGAGCTTAACCGTTTTATCGAAACCTCTCTCAAACAAAGCCATTTTGTCCCCCGTTGTAAAACGTGCGGAAAACCTCTCGCACCAAACGCAGAGTTTAGCATCTGTCAAAGCTGTTTTCACAACCTCAACCGTGCTAAACAAGGAGTTAGAGATAAACGCGATTCACCGCGAGAAGCTGGAGGAGCAAGAAAAACACGACGCTAACATTTGTCGTTATGCTCCGGAAAGTAAATCTGAATATTCGTATGTCGAAGTGTTTAAAAAAATCTTATCATCGCGAACGATAAAACGACCATCACCCTTCTCTACTGCTTTTCTAAATCGTCGTTTGATATTCTTTTTGATACTCTCTGGATAGCGCTTGAGTTTTAAAAATGTTTTGAGAGGAATCCACTCATCACTAATGGACGGCACAAGAATAATATCGGCATTAATTGCCTCTTCTATCTCTTTACTCTCCCCCATCGCCTCTTGCATCACCTGATCTTCATTCACATGAGAGAGAAACTTCGTCGCAACCACATTCAAAATATTACGTAATTGAGCATCACGCTCTTTGTAGATTTGCTCCACCGTTATCCGCTCATCGATGAGCATCTGCTCACGCTGATCACGAAGGCGTGTCGTCTCTTTCTCTAAAACGTCCACTTTTTCACGTAATCGCTCGTTCTCTTGTTCGATATATTGGGTATAACGATTATCAATCACACTGTTACTAGATGCTTGATTCCCCTTAGCAGACTCTACGGCAACAAATTTAACTCCGTTCTCTACGATACAATCCAAACTCCCTCGACGAATCCGATTGTGGATAGCCTCTTTAGAGACATTAAAATACTCTGCGGCATCGGCTATTGTCATTTTTTTCATGATTTTCCTTGCTTGTGTAACATTTTGATAAACGAATTCACCATACCCATATCCAAATGGGTGCTAAACTCCCTCTTCATAAGCCCTAACGCTTCAAACGAGCTCATAGGATCTTTATAAGAACGCTTGGTAGAAAGGGCATCAAACACATCACACACCCCGATAATTCGGGCAAATTTACTAATTTGATCCCCTTTGAGGTTATCAGGATATCCACCACCTTCCAACCGTTCGTGATGGTGACGTATACCCGTCAGTATCCGCTCGTCCGTAATCCCCAGTTTCAAGGCAATAGTATGCCCCTCTGAGGGGTGACGTTTCATCTCTTCAAACTCCATATCGTCCAAACGACCGTTTTTATTGATGATGTTGTAATCAACTTTGCTTTTACCGATATCATGAAGAACCGCAGCGGTACCGAGAGTTTTAAGCTCATCCCCCGTAATCCCCATAAATGAGCCCAAACTGATTGTGTAAATACTCACATTGATGGAGTGGGTGTGAGTATAATAATCGTGTGCCGTAATCTGCATCAACGATTCAACCGCATTTTGATCGTGCAAAACGATATCGATAAATCCACCGACTAGCGGCTGAATTTCCTGAACATTGCCAAGCGCTTCGGGGTTATGAAACATATTGTTCATCACTTCGGTCGCTTTTTCATAGACTATTGCCGCTTTCTCTTCGGTAGGGATATCACTCCGCGCGGCAATGTGCTGAATATGGCTGTCCAGATAGAGTTGATAAGCTGGGTGATCGGAATCTTTAACATAGAGTTTTTCGATTCCTCGCAATGTTACTTTCATATCCGACGTAATATTGCTTCCCGTTTCGATTAAAAGGATCATTTTCGTCTTGGTTTCATTGGGATAAAACAACGAAAAATCGAGAATTTCTCCCTCGGTAATGATTCTTTTATCAATAATCAAATAACGGGATTTTTGCGACATAGTGCTACCGGAAATTATCAAATACGAGAGGGGCATCCCACTCGAGTGATTTTATGTGCGCCATAATCTTTTGAAGTTCATCAATCTGTTTCGATTTGATACGGATATGTTCCCCTTCGATTTGAGCATTTGCTTTGGTTTTAAGATTTTTAATCTCCGCCATAATCTTTTTAGCCTCTTTGGCTTCGATGGTATCGACTACTTTATAGGTCGCTTTTCGAGACCCGCCACTTGCGTCTTCGGTTTTGAGCTCTTCGAGGGCTTTAGAGGAGAGACCGCGCTTTATAAGTCTTCCAATCACAATATCTTTTAGAGCATCGAGTTTGTTATCGCTTGATGCGAGGAGGATGAGTTGTTTCTCTTTTTCACGGTAATTGATTTCATAGGTGATTCCTTTGAAATCATACCGTCCGATTACCTCTTTTTCAGCTTGGGCAATCGCGTCTTTAAACGCTTGGAGATCGATTTTTGCGGAGATGTCGAGAGAGTGTTCTGATGCCATACTAAAATCCTGTTATTTATTTATTGTACACGCCAAACGAACAAAGTCCGTTTTGGCTACGCTAACGCTATGTTTCACCCTATGGGCACTTCGCCTTCGGCAGGAAGCCCACGTACGCATGCGTACTTAATTTATAACATTAGTATAACACAAATTGATTTATTCATCATTTCCGCGTAGGCGGAAATCTAGCTTATAGATACTTTATTTAACTGGATTCCCGCCTACGCGGGAATGACAGCGATTAAAACATTGGTGAGCCAAAATCCAAACCGCCACCAAACATCGATTCCATATTTGGATCGCTATACCCCATCATCCCACTCTTCGTCCGTAACATTCGGATATCTTGTGCAGGGGCAATATTTTGGGGACAGACGGGGACACACTCTCCGCAGAGAGTGCAATCCCAAATCCCGTTTGTTTGTACTGCCGCTATTTTGTCATCACTGTTTTGTTCACGAGGATCATTCACATACCGCCAAACACGAGTGAGAGCAAAGGGACCGATAAAATCAGGATTGACAGAATACACAGGGCAAGCACTAAAACACGACGTGCACAAAATACAATCGCTTTGCGTCTCAATCTGCGCCATTTCATTACTACTCATCTTTTCGTTTATAGAGGCTTCATTCCATGCCAAACCTATTCGATTAAAACGCTCCACGGCAGAACTATCGACCACTAAATCACGTATAACACGCGCATTACGAATCGGTTCAACTATATCCCCATCGCTTGGTTTGTATTCACACATCAGTTGCTCGCGTCCATTCACTCGGACAGCACAGCTTCCACATACACCGCTTCGGCATCCATGTGAATAGGTGAGAGTCGGATCTTGCTTTGTTTTGATATGATTGAGAATCGTTAATAATGTCGCATTCTCTAACTCGACGTTATAAGTTTGTAATTCCCCATTAGTCGAACGCTGTATTGAAATATTCATCAATCACACCACTCTTTCTCATACTCTTCATCATCATCGTCTTCCTCGTTCCCAAGCTCTAGCTTGGGAATGCAAACTGGTACTATACACTCCCAAGCTGGAGCTTGGGAGCGAGAGGACAAGCTCACCACGAACGGTTGTTTCACTGCATAAAATCCACGCATAGCACTCCACCTTCTTTCCATGTTATTGTATGAGCTCCGAACATTCGATCATTCCGCACTGGGGCATCACTGCGATAATGTGCCCCCCGACTCTCGACACGACTAATCGCACCGACAACAATAATCTCAGAGAGCTCAATTTTATTTCCAAACTCGATAAACTCGACCAGATTGGTATTGCAAATTTTCGACTTGTCACGCGGTCCCATAAACGGCAACTCTTTCTGCATCTGACGAATCGCCCCAAGCACCGCCTTAAGCCCCATATCCTCACGTACCAGTCCTACGTTGTTATAAAAGATATTCGCTAACATCTCTTGTTTTTGATAAAAATCGATTTGGTTCGTAAAATACATCACCCCTCGGATAAAGTTGGTATCTTTGGCTAACTGGCTGTTTTCCACAGTAGCGACAGGATATTTATTTCCAAATTCAACTGCGCTTCGTCCGCATTCGCGCCCAAACACGACCAATTCCAAAAGCGAATTACCCCCCAAACGGTTAGCACCGTGTGTTTTGTGATTGGCACACTCACCGACGGCAAACAACCCCTGCACACTGCTCATACACTGCGTATTAACCTCGATACCCCCCATACTGTAGTGGGCAGAGGGTTTAATCGGAATCAATTCATGAACAGGATCAATCCCCTCATAAATCTGTGCTAACTTTCGCTCTTGTGGGAGTTCATGAGTGATAAATTCCTCTCCCAAATGGCGAATATCGAGATAAACAGCTCCACTTTTAGCTATCTCATCGTGGATAGCACGTGCCACGACATCACGTGGAGCCAACTCATCGGTAAAACGCTCTTTGTGTGCGTTTAGCAAATATCCCCCCGCACCGCGCGCACTCTCACTAATCAAAATCGATGAGCCTTTAAGTGCTGTGGGGTGAAACTGGATAAACTCCATATCGGCTAAACGCGCCCCCGCACGTACTGCCGCCGCTAATCCATCCCCGCTCGCCTGCACCGAATTGGTCGAGTGTTTACCGTAAAGATTTCCATACCCGCCCGTAGCAAGGATAACTGCATCGGCACGTATCTCTTCCACTTCACCACTCTCGATGACGAGAAACGTAGCCCCTAACACGCGGTTAGTCTCTTCATCGACGACTAGATTGAGTAAAAAACGGTCATTTTTAAATACAATTCCCGCTTTTAGAGATTGGTCATACAACGTATGGAGGAGTTTTAGACCCGTGTAGTCCTGCGCATAACACGCTCGCGGTGAGCTTGCACCACCAAGTCGTCTACGTGCTATTTCACCCGATTCATCACGGCTAAAGGGCAATCCTATACTGTTACACCAACGTACCGCTTCGGGAGCACTCTCGCACATAAAAGCGATTCGACTCTCATCCCCCAATCCGGCAGAAGAGTTGAGGGTATCGGAAATATGATCTTCGATTGCGTCGTCTAAGCCCAAAACCGCATTCATCCCCCCCTGTGCCATCGAGGTTTGGGAACGGGTCGGAAGGGTTTTGGAGGCGACAATCACCTCTGCACCCGCTTCATGAGCTGAGAGTGCACTCACCAATCCTGCACCGCCACTCCCGATAATCAATACTTTCGCCATAGCAAGACTCCTTAATGTTGCGATTGTACCTAACAAACTTTAGCACTCACTCAAAAAGATTGACTAATTTTTGGATAAAATAAACAATGCAAACTTTATTCTCAATTATGGGTATTTACCTCTTTATCGCTGTCGGTTTTGGTGCCAAATGGAGCTTCAAAGAAAAAATCGACGACCGTACCATAACATTGCTCAGTATCTATTTTTTACAGATTTTTCTCACCTTTTGGGGATTGCTCAAACGCCCTATCGATACGGAACTGCTCTTTGCCCCTGCACTGTATTTGGGAATTTCCCTTTTAGCATTGCTACTAATGATTCCTCTGGCGAAAATATTTTTTCATAACCCTAAAGAGCGCTCCATTGCTACCGTCGCCGCATTAATCGGCAATACTGGAAATCTCGGTATCCCCTTGGGAATCGCCCTTTTTGGAGAGCAAAGCGTCCCCTATCTCACCCTCATCAATCTGATGAATGTTTTTGTCGTCTATACCATCGGAGTCTTTTTTTATTCACGCGGAGAGTTCAGCGTACGAGACTCTCTCATAAATATCCTCAAACTCCCCGTCCTTTGGGCGGCGATGGTAGCCATCATCCTAAACCTAGCGGGGTATCATCCTAGTGCGGCAGTGGATAAAACATTAATGATGGGGGCATACGCCTCGATGACGATGCAGTTGGTACTGTTTGGGATTTATCTCTATGGGATTCAACTACGAGAGATCAATATGCGTCTAAGCGGATGGGTAATATCTACAAAATTTCTTTTAATACCGTTGATGACATTTTTTATATTGCAACATATCGCAATGGATCCGATGGTCAAAGGGCTTTTGTTTTTGGAGCTGTTAGTCCCCCTAGCGGTAGCGAATGTCAATCTCGCATCGCTCTATAACTGCTCACCTAAAACGGTTACGGTACAAGTGTTTATCACCTCTGTACTCTTTTTAGGGATTGCGTTTGTACTCCCTACACTGTTAAAAATGTTTTGATATTCCCTATCGTCGCATCAATCAATCGTTCCCGTGCTTCACGCGACGTCCACGCGATATGAGGCGTGATATAGAGACGCTCAGGGTGTTTGATTGCCAAAAGAGGGTACGGTGTTTTCATTGGCTCTTTCACTAACACATCCAAACCGACAAAAATCGGTTTCACATCGATAATGACCGAGAGGGCATCTTCATCCACGATTCCACCCCGACCGAGGTTGAGCAATAGTGCACCGTCTTTCATCTGCAACAGTTCGGAGTGGGAGATGAGATTTTCGGTCGATGGGTTGAGCGGTGCGTGAATCGAGATAACATCGCTGTTTTCAATCAAACGGCTGAGTGTCGTTTTTTCATACTCGCTGTTCTCATTTTTCCCCGACGTTGAGTAATAACAGACGTTTGCCCCAAAAGCTGACGCGATTTTCGCCACATTCCGACCGATTTCCCCTAATCCGATTATCCCCCATGTTTTTCCACGCAGTTCACTGAATGAAGGACCGATATGTGTAAATACCGCCTCCTTCTGCCATGCTCCGCTTTTGACATACTCATCATAATAGCGACTATGCCCCATCAGGTAAAAGAGGATTGAAAAAGTGTGTTGCACCACCGCATCGGTCGAATACCCCGCGACGTTTTTAACACTGATTCCACGACGTTCCGCCGCCTCATGATCGATGTTATTCATCCCCGTTGCAGCGACACAGATGAGCTTGAGATTAGGTGCCGATTCCATCACGGTGTCGTTAATAACCACTTTGTTTGTAACAATTACATCTGCATCGCGCACACGCTCCACCGTCTCATCAGCAGATGTCGTTTGATAAGTTGTTACATCCCCTAGAGAATCAAATCCTGCTAACGAGGTATCACCGTAAGTTAGTGCATCTAAAATTACTATTTTCATATATTCTCCGTCATCCTCGGACTTGATCCGGGGATCCATCTTTATTTTTTTAGCTGGATTCCCGCCTACGCGGGAATGACGAGTCTATGCATCCTTAATTTTCTGAATCAATTTCTTCGCTTTTTTAAGCGCTTTATTCACTTTATCAAACACCAACACCACTGCCATACGTCGTCCGACGTGTGCTTCAGGTTTTCCAAACACTCTCACATAGCTGTTAGTATCAAACAACTCATCCGCAACATCAATCACCGGTTCGTGAGACTCCACGGTCGATTTGAATGCCGCACTGGCACCATCACCGTAGAAGATAAATCCAAGAGGCAATCCGAGCACAGCTCGTACATGGAGAGCAAACTCGCTTTGGCTTTGGGTAATCAGCGTTACCATCCCCGTATCGTGCGGACGTGGGCTCACTTCACTAAAATAGACCTCATCGCCAGCCACAAACAGTTCTACCCCAAACAACCCTTTGCCGCCCAAACCATCTGTTATTGCTTGTGCGATTTTTTGAGAGCGTTTAAGTGCTTTTCGTGACATCTCCATCGGTTGCCAGCTGTAGATATAGTCACCATCTTTTTGAATATGTCCGATTGGCTCACAAAATACGGTCTCACTTCCGTTACGAGCGGTGAGCAAAGTAATCTCATAATCAAATCGGATAAACTCCTCGACAATCAGCTCACTCGCATCCCCACGCGCCTCTTTGGCGATCTCCCATGAGCTCTCCAAATCAAATGGACTGTGAGCGATACTTTGACCATGTCCTGAGCTACTCATAACGGGTTTGATAACACACGGGAACCCAACATCCTCCGCAGCAGCGCACATATCCTCATAGGTACTCACAAAATGGTAACGGCTTGTTTTAAGCCCTAGCTCTTCTGCTGCAAAACGGCGGATATTTTTACGGTTCATGGTTTTGTTGACCGCTTCAGCATTCGGGATGACACAAAACCCCTCCGCTTCAGCCGCGAACAACGCATCGATGCTAATTGCTTCAATCTCTGGGAGAATATAATCGGGTTTCTCTTCACGGATAATTTTGAGCACCGCCTCTTTATCTTGCATATTGACTACATGAGAGCGATTCGCAACCAAATGTGCCGGAGCATGAGCATAGCGATCCACGGCAACCACTTCGATCCCCAAACGCTGTGCTTCTATAGCTACTTCTTTACCGAGTTCACCCGAACCCAACAACATGATTTTTTTGGAATTATTTTTAAGTGGTGCGCTGAAAAGCATGAAATAGCCTTGTGCAAAATTTATACCACGAAGTTTATCATAGGGTTAGTAAAGGTTTTGTTAGTAGAGAATAAAAAAAGGGGAAAAATGAGAGGGTGTAACTCAAGCGCCGAAGCGCAAGAAATTACAGGCGAGATTCGTAACGTCGCATCATATAGAGACGTTTTAACATCTTCTTGCGAGCGCTGATTTTGAACTGTTTACGTTTTTCGGTCTCAGTAACGTGGTTACGACGAGCACGAGCTTCTGTAACAACCAGATTACGATCTGTTTGTTTTTTGAAACGACGGTATGCAGCATCAAAATTATCATCTTGGCGTAAGATAATACCAGGCATCTACAATCACCTACTTTCTATTTAAAATTTTCGAACTGCAATTATAGCGTAACTTCGCGGATAAAAGCTATCTTTTAGCCTAAGATAGGTTATCATTTAGATTATAGTCATTATGGAGTTTCAAATGAACCCACGAATAGTGTTGATGTGGTTAATATTTGTCGGAATGATGATCCCACCAATCGCTTGGGTATTTCTGGTTTTCTTTTCTCATCTTTTCACATTTGATGAGTTAGTTTCGATACTGGTATCCATCCCCATGGCTCTTTACATGCTCGTTGCTACTTCGATTATGATTGTCGGTTTTAACCGCACTCTGACAAAAATCGAATTTCTTATGAAAACACCTCATAAACACGAAGATGCTGCCGCCATTATCTCCCGATTGCCCTATTGGTTTTTGTTGGGAGAGTTACTCTATACGTTTTTAGGTCCTACCGCCGTCCTTGCGGGAAAATCTTTTATTACGATTGAGCGATTCGGTCTTGCCCAGTTTGCAGTACTACCGCTCCTTTTGCTTTTTATTATCCCTATTTTTATCTTGTTTGTTATTCGTCTCGAAGAGTGGGTAACCGTTATCCCATTGAGCGAACGCTACCCTTTTATCTCTTTTGGGAAAAAAATGGTCCTTTCTATCTTTACCACCATCCTCGGTAACATTGTTTTACTCGTTTTACTCAATACTATTTTGCTCTATTCTATCCCCCATCTTGATCTATCGACCCTTGTAATCAAAAATATCATTACCGCCCTCGTAGGAATTACCATCTCTGCACTTAACATGACCCTCCTCGTAGCCCAAGTGACCCGCCCGATAAAATCACTGACCGATAACCTGAAAACTAATCTTTTTGATCTAACCAAATCATTTCGAGGATTTACACGCGACGAAACAGGGGTAATGATGAGTACCCTCAACCGTTTTATTTCTGAGATGGAACAAGCAATTTCGCAATCCAAAACCATATCAACAACCAATTTAGATGTTGCTAACAATCTAGGGAATATCTCAAATAGCATTAAAGATCGTGTTTATAAAGAGAATGAGCTCGTTACAACCACCACCAAAAATGCCCACTCTATCCAAGTAATCGTCGATCAGGGGGTGGAAGATTTTGCCCTTACCCAAGTAAATGTCAGTATTGCGTTCGACCAACTCCAAAACAGCCGTCATGAGCTTGAAATATTACTCCAAACGATTAGCCGTAGTTCAGAGCTCGAAGAAGATTTAAGTTACAAACTCCAACAGCTCAATACTGAAGCCTCCCAAGTTCAACATATCCTTCTCGTTATCGGCGATATTGCCGATCAGACGAACCTCCTCGCCCTCAATGCCGCTATCGAAGCGGCTCGTGCGGGGGAACACGGTCGAGGATTTGCCGTCGTTGCCGATGAAGTACGCAAACTCGCCGAACGTACCCAAAAAAGTCTCGTCGAGATAAACGCTACTATCAATATAATCGTCCAAAGCATCTCCGAAGCAACCGATCAAATGAAACACAACAGCGAATCGATGGGGCATGTCACCGATATATCGCATACCGTTGATCAAAACATCAACGAAACCGTCAAAGCGATGGAAAAGACGGCTGAACTTACCGATGCCAGTGTCAAAAACTCTAAAATCATCGCCGAGCATATCGATTCTATGCTCACTCAAATCGAATCCATCAACACCCTTGCCACACTCAATGAAACTTCTATGCACGAACTCTCAGAGATTGCCGATTCGATTGAACACTCCGCGAACACTCTTTATCAACAGTTGGGACAATTTAAGACACATTAATAAAGCCCTCTTTCGCTAAAATACACTTATGATAACTCCTGACTCCATTGAAGCCCTCAAAGGGCGTCTTGATATTGTCGATGTCGTAGGCTCCTACGTTGAACTCAAACGTTCAGGGTCTAACTTTAAAGCACCCTGCCCATTCCACGACGAAAAATCGGCGAGCTTTATGGTTAATCCTCAGCGTCAACGTTACCACTGTTTCGGGTGCGGTGTCGATGGAGATTCGATCAAGTTTACGATGGAGTATGAAAAGCTGAGCTACCCCGAAGCGATTGAAAAACTCGCCTCTTCGGTCAATTTTACCCTCCACTACACCGACAATAATGAACGTCGTGAACGTTCAAACCTCCTCGACACCCTCAACGGATGGTATCAAAAACTCCTAGGGGAAAACCGTACTGCTTCTGCCTACCTTAGCGATCGGGGAATCTATGCCTCTAGTATCGAAAAATTCGGTATCGGCTATGCCCCCACTTCGCCCGAAACGCTCCGATTTTTAGAGCACCATAAATTTAGCTCCGAAGAGTCCATCACCCAAGGGGCAATCGGCAGAGGGGATGATGGGCGACTTTTTGCCCGTTTTATCGAACGTATCACATTCCCTATCCACTCCAATAGTGGAGCGATAGTCGGTTTCGGCGGGCGTACCATTACGGGGCATCAGGCAAAATACGTCAACTCCTCTCAAAGTGCCATTTTTAATAAATCACGCCTCCTCTACGCCTACCATCTAGCGCGCGAGTCGATCTACAAACACAAAGAGATCATCGTCACCGAGGGGTATTTGGACGTGGTGATGCTCCATCAAGCAGGATTTACCCATGCCGTCGCTACGCTTGGGACAGCCCTCACCAGCGAACATCTTCCGACGCTTCGTAAAGGTGAACCGCGCGTCCTCGTCGCGTACGATGGAGACAAAGCGGGACAAAATGCGGCATTCAAAGCCTCTAAACTTCTCAGTGGCGGGGGGTTTGATGGGGGAGTTATCCTCTTTAGCGGCGGGCTTGATCCTGCCGATATGATTAAAGAGGGGCGTATAGAAGAGCTCAATGCCCTCTTGCACCGTCCCATCCCCTTTATCGAGTTTGTTATCACCCAAACCATCGGTGGATACAATCTTAGCGATTCCCACGCCAAAGAATCGGCAATGCACGAGATTATCGCGTATCTCAAAACCCTCTCACCACTGATGCAAGAGGAGTATCGAACGTTTGCCGCATCCCGATTGGGGATTTCACCCTCACTCATACGTCTTAACCAACCCGCATCCTCTACAACCACCCAAAAAATAAATTTCTCTCATCACGATATTTGGGAATTGAGCCTCATTAAAACGATTTTAGATCGCCCTGCTATTATCGATTCTCTCCTCGATTTTATAGATGCCTCTTTGTTTCAATACCATAGCAATGAATTTCTATCGGCGATTAATAACCGTGATGATCCCCGATTGGGAGCACTACTGATGGACGAACGGATCCATATTTTTGATGGGGATGAGGCGATTCGCGCAGAGCTTATCACCTTCTTAACCCACTATTACAATCGTGAACTCAAAAAAATTGCCAGTGAAAATTCGGTATCATTCGATAAAAAATCGTATTTAATACGTCAGATACGGGATAAAATTGCTCGATTAAAACGGGGTGAACTCGTACCGCTCAGTTAGACTATAGTCTAGTAATTAATTCCCATGATCCAACACCTAGAGCTGTTCCGGAGGCAGTAGTGCCGAGAGGAACATAGCGTTTTTGGATCATGGTATGCTCTTTTGGTACTTTTCTGGCTAAACAGAAAAGTACAATTATAAAGCAAGGATTCATTTTATGAAAGCAATAGCCCTCTTTAGTGGCGGACTCGATTCGACTCTCGCCATGAAACTCATCATCAACCAAGGGATTGAGGTGATCGCCTGCAACATTAGCACAGGATTTGGTTCGACCAAAGATAGACGTACCCATATGCAAAACATGTGTGATCAAGTGGGTGCAGAGCTTCGGATTATCGATATCCAAGAGGAGTATTTGGAGCAAGTTCTCTTTACCCCGAAATACGGCTATGGGAAAAATTTCAATCCCTGCATCGACTGTCACGGGAAGATGTCTGAAGTAGCCAAACGGGTGATGATTGCAGAGGGGGCGAGTTTTATTATTAGCGGTGAGGTGTTAGGGCAACGTCCTATGAGCCAAAACAGCGAATCGCTCCAAAAAGTGCTCAACCTCAGCGATTGCGAAGGGCTACTATTACGTCCTCTCAGCGCCCAAGCGTTAGAGCCGACTATCCCAGAACTAGAGGGGTGGGTAGATCGGAGCAAACTCGAAAACATCGTCGGACGAAACCGTGATCGCCAAATGGAGCTGGTTTCAGAATTCGGACTCACTGATTACGAAGCACCCGGAGGGGGATGCCTCCTCACCGATGAGCATTTTTCACGCAAAATCCGAGATCTCATCGCCCATGATAGCAACTTTATCAAAGCCGATATCCCTACCCTCAAATACGGTCGTCAATTACGGCTTCCAGAAGGGGCAAAATTTATCATTGGACGCAACGAAGAGGAAAACAACGTGTTAGAGGGTATCGAAAATGAGAAATATACCCATATCACTACTGACCTCTTCGGTCCCCACTCTTTGATATCCAAAAATGCAAGTGATAACGATAAGACATTGGCAGCGAAATTGGTCTTAGCCTATTGCAAACCCAATTTTAGCGGAGAACAAGTGATTGATTTTGGGGGAGAGACTTTAAGCACTGTTAGTGATCTTAGCCGTAACGATGCTCAGAAGTATATGATTTAACATCCCTTTGTCATTCCGTGCCACGACACGGAATCTAGCTTTTCGCCCTACGCGGGTATGACAATCTATTTAGCTACTGAACAGCCATAACCCGCTTTTTTGACCGCGTCACACATTGCATCAGCTTTTGTCCCATCGGCTGCTTTTACTTCTGCTTTACCCTCTTTGAGGTATACCGTAGCGTCTTTAACCCCTTTTACTTCCGACAAAGAACCTTTAACGTTTTTTACACACGCAGGGCACATCATCCCCTCGATTTTAAGGTTTACCAACTGATCCGCACTCGACACCGCTACCAAAGCCACAAGACTCAAGAGTACTTTTTTCATTATTCGTCCTTTTAGTAATTTCATGCTATTGTTACACAGAAGTCTTAATAAAGTGTTAAAATTTTACCATTTTTATAAAAAGCAGTATTTATTGTAAGAATATTTAATAAAAGGTTTCATTATGGGTTCAATCGATTGGTTTGTTATTATCTCTATCGCTTTTGCCGGTAGTTTCGGTCACTGCATCGGGATGTGCGGAGGATTTATCGTCGCCTATAGCTCGACCAAAATCGATGCCTCTATGAGTCGCGGTGCACAGCTTCTCCGTCATGGTGCCTACAATATCGGGCGGGTAAGCTCGTATGCGATACTGGGGATGATTTTTGGTGGACTAGGCTCACTCTTTACGGTGAGTATGGAGATGCACGGAGCACTCTTTATCTTTGCGGGGATATTGATGATTATCACCGCCCTCTCGATGTTGGGACTCTCGAAACTTCTTCATGCACTGGAGCACTCTTTTTCCAATTTCAAAATCTTTAAACTCCTCTTCTCTCGCCTCATTAAAAGCAAAAGTATCAAAAGCTTTTTTGCATTGGGGATGATGAACGGATTTTTCCCGTGCGGATTTGTCTTTTTCTTTGCCGCGAAAGCCGCTTCAAGCGCATCAATCCTCCATGGAGGAGCTATTATGGCGATATTTGGACTCGCAACCATCCCCACACTTCTAGCACTCGGACAATCGGTTAATTTTATGAGAGAAATCGCTTTTCGTCAAAGTATGAATCGACTCGCCGCTATCGCTATCGCCATTTATGGACTTTACAGCATCTATTACGGACTGGCTTATTTTATCGATTTGCCAATGTAACGGTTTTAGGAAGAGAGAAGTAAAAACAGCTCCCCTCTCCAACAACGCTCTCCACCCATATCTCTCCACCATGCATCTCTATAATCTTTTTCACAATAGAAAGACCTAACCCAGTCCCTTTTATCGATTCATTTTGGTGTTCACGAATTTGGACAAAAGGGTTAAAAAGAGTGCCGATTTGATCTTCTTTTATCCCATAGCCATGATCTATAACGCCAAAAACATACCGTTCTTTCTCCCATTGATAGTTCATGGATATGGTTTCATTTTCCGGGGAAAATTTGATTGCATTGCTCAACAGATTCACTAACACCTGTTTGATTAGCTGTCGATCTCCATCAACCTCTATCTCCTGAGTTATTTCCAAATCGAGTTTTAGATGTTTGTTTTGAGCCATAGGTTCTACCAATACCGCTACTTCATGAATTAACTCATTCATAACAAACGTCGTTAGATGAACATCCATTTTGCCCGATTCAATTTTGGCAAAATCTAAAATAGTATTCACAAGTGAAAGAAGCGTGTTCCCTGCAAGTAAAATTTTTTCGATAAACTTTTTTGCATTGTCCGGGGTATCATTTTTGGCAAGCAGTATCTGAGAAAATCCATTAATAGCATTGAGAGGGGTACGGAGTTCATGACTCATGTTGGATAAAAAAATATCTTTGGCGCGGTTAGCCTCTTGCGCCTCATTCATGGCCATAACTGCTTGATCGTGCGCCGATTTGAGCTTCTCGTTTTCCAGTAGCTCTTCATACTGTTTTTTCAGTGAATGGTTCGCCTCTTCTAACTCTTTGGAGCTTACATCCAACGTATGCTCCAATAAGCGGCGCTCTTTTTCCGCATCGATATAAAAATTATTGACCGTCTCTAAAAAAGGGGCTAATTCATCTATTAATTCAGGACGTACAAACCTCCGCATTTGTCGAACCAATAAACGATGGTACGGAGGCGTTGTCATGTTCGTCCCTATTCGTAAATACTGACCAAAGTCATCGTTTGATTATGGAGTGTACATCGAGATTCTCCTAATTCAGACAGTTCACCATAAGAATAGAAACCGGTTAAAATCGCTTTTTCTCCAAGTATCTCTCGAATAATCTCCAGCTCTTCTTCACACAATTGCCCCAATACAAGGCGTCTGCCTACACAGCTTACAAGCAATACAAGGAACTCATCGTCATGCTCCATTTGAGAAGCTTTTGCCGCCAAGCCGGCATGCTCAATAAGAGCATCCATATTGGTTTTCATCAATCGGCATAGCCCTCCATTGGGGATATCCCCTGCAAACGTCAAACTTTGAGTCTCTTCATCAATAGCAAGAAGGGTTCGGATCAAAGGAGATCCCTCGGCATCTTTACGTACACTCATCGGAAAGCGCAACCCGCTTCCCGGTAAATCTGCCGCAAACTCCCCCAAATAGCTTTTATACAACTCAAGTGCTGGCTTATCATCGATAGTATAAAGGACATTCCCCTCAGAACGTGTAATTCGACGCTCTGCCCCAAACTCTTCCCATCCCGCGGAACATCCGCTTCGTGCGACTAATGATTCACCGTATAAACCGATCGCGGCAACAACTCCAATCTCTGCAACTCCCTGCGCCATTACATAGGTAGCTCCAAAGCGTGTTCCATCTCCTGCCATACCTCCGGTAATACTCACCCCATCAGGCAACACTTCTGACAATCCGCGTGCCAATTCACTCCCATTGACCGTCAATCCATCCGAGAGGATAAATACATGGCGTAACGTCTCTCCATGCAACTCTTTCCCCAATGCAATACCGAGCTGTTCCATATCTTGGAAATCAATGACCCGCTTTGATGCTGAGCGCACTTGCGTACGATCAAAACTAATCGCCGTTGCCACCGCATCTTCATCACTGATAATCGTATCCAAAACACTCCCCGAACTGCTTGCTCCTGCAATCACCGCATTAGGATACATCTCTTTGAGGGTTTCATACCACTGCGGATCTAAACAGGCATGGTTATCAAAAAAGACAAGTACCAAGTTCCGCATTGCACCTTGTACTTTATCATACCCGACCCATCCATTTTTTTGGCTCCATCGTATTTGTTCGCTTCTCATGGTACAGCCTTTTATTTTTGTATATTTTCTTTGAGCATGGCAACCGCTTTTTCAAACTCTGCTAACGGTAATCCAAATTTCTCTATGCTCCCCAAAGCCCGTTCTATCGATTTTTCACTCAATACCTCTTTAAGTGAAATCGCTTGACTCACCACGTTTAAAACAGCACCATACCCTTGTGGTTCTGAATCGGAAATAGCTCGGAAGATATCGATTAGATGGGATTCAAAATGCCAATGTTCAAACATTAGAGCACTTATCTCATAACTATCCATTCCAAAGAATATCTTCTCAATCTCTGCAATATTTTCAGATTCTTCAATTTGCGATGCAAAAAGCTTTTCTTGACCCATTTTGATGATTTTGGCAGCGCCTACCAATTTTCCGAGCTCCATTAAAAATGAAGCACTCATCAACAGCGGCAACATACTCTTATCAGCTTCACCGTACCATAATCGCACTAAAGCTTGTTGCATCATCGAAACTTCACTCAAATGCTCGATGGTCGTATTGTACGGAGACATATCCAGAGGAAGGGTTTTTTTGATCGCATTCGCTGCCGCAAAACCCCGTATCATAGAAATACCAAACAGCATCATCGCCTGATGGATAGACGATATCTCTCGACTCATCCCATACAACGGTGAGTTCGCCGCTTTGAGTATATTGGCACTGAGCATCGGATCACTCTCGATCACTTTAGCCAAAGCATTGACATCTACTTCACTCATCATGCATAGCTCTTGGATTTTGCTAATCGAAGCCGGTAGCGGGGGGAGACTTTTAATATCTTCAATCATAATGAACCTCTCTTTTTTGTTTGGAATGTAAGAAAATCGCATATCTCATTGATGTTAACCTTATTAAATATCCCCTCAACATTTTGGGCATCAGGGAAATGAGAGATAAGTTTATTATCATCTTCAGCCGAAATAATAATTGTGGGTGTACGAATAGCATTTGCTTCCATAAATTGTAATACTTCCGAGCTGATTCCATCCACCAAAAAGAAATCGAGAATAATGAAATCAAAACGCTCCTTTTCTAAAAGCTCTTTGGCAAGATTGACTGAATTGGTCACCATGATATTAAAATCATTTTTTAACCGCTCAACCAAAATCTGCTGATACTCATGAGCATCCTCAACAATTAATATACTAGGAAGTCCGGAATCAAGATTCGGATAGGATGTCATTGTGGTTTGTGAGTCAGATACGGGGATCGTAAAATAAAAGGTAGAACCTACTCCAATTTGACTCTCTACCCACAATTTTCCTTTATGGAGATCTTCGATAATCCGCTTCGAAATAGCCAATCCTAATCCCGTCCCTTTACTGCTTTTTTGAAATGGATTTTCCACCTGCGTAAAAGGGTCAAACAATGTAGCGATATCTTTCGCTTCAATCCCTATCCCCGTATCGGTGATGGAAAAGCGATATACCCGCTCCACTAAATCATACTCCAGTCCCAAGGTGATCTCTCCACCCTCTTGGGTAAATTTAACTGCATTACTAAGCAAGTTTAAGAGTACTTGAACAATCAATGAGCGATCCAAATAAAGCCCCAATGAAATCAATTCCGGATGATGGAAAGTAATCGCTTTTTTCTGAGCCAACGGCTCAACAATAGACAACACTTCATGAAAAATGCCTGCAACAACGGTTATTTCCGGCTTGAAATTTAACTTTCCTGCTTCCAATTTTGCAAAATCCAAAATCGTATTCACAAGCGACAAAAGATTATTGCCCGAGATTGTAATCTTTTGGATATAAGCTCGAAGATTTTCCGGAATGCTTTTATTCATCATCAAGATTTGAGAAAATCCGATGATAGCATTGAGTGGCGTTCGCAATTCATGACTCATATTGGCTAAAAACATATCTTTAGCCCTGCTGGAGCGTTCAGCATCATCAACAAGCCGTATCAACGCATGTTCTCGCTCCCGATTTTGGAAGTTTTGACGCAAAATTTCGAGCAATATGCGGATAATTTCTGTCATATAGTGCTTATTAGGGATATCTTTCAAAGCCACTCCGACATTCATCCGATGTTCATTGAGAACGATCTTTCCGACTACATCGTACTCTTCCCCGCCATCAATATGCCCCTCACCAACATACAATCCCTCGATACACCATCCGAGCGTTTGGTGAAGCTGCTCATACAGTTTTTCTCGTACACCATTAATGAGTTCATCCGGATTATAAGATGAACCACTCTCATATATTGAATGGGCACAGGCGTGCAAGAACTCAATCCCCGAATGAACACCCATATAAGTCGTCGCCGAAATATCACTGAGCGGTTTATCGATAATCCCATACAGCGCTTGGGATATCTCTATAATACGTTCATATACCGTTTTCCCCTCTGCACGTGGCAACTGCAACAACATTTCCACATTTTCATGATAGGCATGATGGAGAGAGCGTGCTTGGGAAATATCTATCCCAAAACCCAATAACAACTCCGATTTATCCCCTAGTACATCAAGTGTGCGACTAAAAGGGCAGGAGTCTTCAGTGTGAAACGTTTCGTTCTCAATCGCCCCTTTATCCCAAAAACGTATCAATTTTTGCTGATTTTGTTTGTGTATCGTCAGTGCTGCGTATAAAGTATCAAACAGCGTCAAGACTTCATTCTCCCGCTTAAGCTCCTCTTGATGTTTGAAGTAACGATCAACATAACTCTGATTCATCACCGATTCACTAATCCGTATCATTTTGAGAATAATCGCTAAATCTTCCCGTACATTGACATTGATACCTGCTAAATCAATAATAATTTCATTTAAAATATCAAATCCGCGTGACACTTGAATCGCTTCAAGCCCTATTGCCATATGGATTTCGGCGATTTGACGCGTTCTCTCTATCAAGCGCTCATCAAAAGGGTGAATAAACAAAGAGCTAAAATACTCCCCAAACATTCGGACTAAACGGGGAGTATCGGACAGGGAGAGGATATTACGAAACGTAGGATCTTTTAAAAGATAATGGCTATACATCCTATCGGCGATAAGACTGCCGAACGAATGAATATATGAACCCACTTTTTCACGTTGCTTAAGATGATTTTCATCCAGCTCAAATAATGTCATCAGTGATATGGAATCAAATGGTTTACGCATTGATGTAGTTATCCAATACCCGTTTCATCTCATCCATATCGATCGGTTTTGAAATATAATTATCAAAACCGTGGAGCAATAACTTCTCACGATCTCCGCTAATCGCAAACGCTGTTACACATATCATCGGAAGGATAAGACCAAGCTTTTTAATCTCATCCACCAAAATATATCCATTCATAACTGGCATATCAACATCAGTAAGAAGGAGATCAAACGGCTCACTCGCCAATTTCTCCAGCGCCTCAGCCCCATTCTCAACAATCGTTATAGCCACATCAGGATAGAGGATTTCGACCATTGCTTGCACCACCATTTGATTATACTCTTCATCTTCAGCTATTAAAATTTTCACTTGTTTCTCCATTACTGTAATTGATCGATAAGATTCATAATCGACGGGGTCTCTTCTTCATCCGGAAAGGCCTCTTTGATAGCCAAAAATTGATCCAAATTCTCTATAAAAAGGGTTAAAAGCTTTTCATCAAAATGACTTCCGGAACCCTCTTGCATGATTTCAACTGTTTTTTCAACACTAAACGCTTTTTTATATACCCGTTCAGAACTCAATGCATCAAACACATCCGCAATCGATACGATACGAGCATATATATGGATTTTCTCCCCTTTAAGGCCGGCAGGGTATCCTGTACCGTCTATTTTTTCATGGTGCTGCAATGCGATAATCCGTCCAACCTCCAAAACGGGGTAATTTCCCTCACTCTCCAACATCTTGCCACCCAAAACAGCATGAAGCTTCATAATCTCAAACTCCTCGGGAGTAAACCGACCGGGTTTGAGTAAAATCTGATCGGGAATCCCCACTTTGCCGATGTCGTGGAGGGGCGAAGCATACAGCACCAACTCCACCTCTTCCGTATCTAGCCCTGCCAACTCAGCGAGTTTTGCTGAATAATGGCTCATCCGTTTAATATGCATCCCCGTCTCTAAATCACGGTATTCGGACGCCTTCCCCAATCGTGCAGAAATCTCATATTCGGTTTTTTTAGCTTGCATTAGCGCATCCGACAACTCACGAGTACGCTCTTCCACCATGCTGTTGAGGTTATCTTGATAATCTTTTATTTTAGCATAGTTAAAAGTTCGTAACTTCAACTCTTCAATATCGTACGGCTTACTGATAAAATCATCTCCGCCGAGATTAAGGGCACGCAACTTTTCTTCTTTATTCGCGGTGACGATGATAGTGGGGATCTGCTTCCATACAGCATTCCCCTTTAACCGCTCCAATGTCTCAAATCCATTAAGAACGGGCATCGCTAAATCGAGTAAAATCACATGGAAACAAGGATCTTTTTCGAGAATCTCCAAAGCTATCTGACCATTTTCTGCTTTTATTAGCTCCGTATTCTCATATTCCATAAATGCTAATTCTATAAGATCGAGATTAAACTCCTGATCATCAACCGCTAATATTCGGACTTTTTCCATGAGTGTCACTTTACCTTTTATTATATGCTACTAGCTATAGTGTACTCCTAGAAATTTTAAATGCTGTTGAGTCTTTATTATGAAGATGATTTTTAAAATTACGTTATACTACTCTCATGTTAATTTAGGGGGATTTCTATGGCAGGGGTAACATTTTCTTTTGATAATTTCGCAGCACTTATCGATCTTAATATCGGTATTGCTAATCGTCTTGATGAGAACCGATCGGAGAGTTTTACGATTTTGTTTTGTGATTTTGCAGGTATGACCCAAGAGATTATTAACACTAACCTTCCAAACCTGCTACGCACTTCTGATTCAATTGTCCATCATGAAAATTATTATTTCTTTGTCATGCCCTATACCGACCGATACGGGACAGGAATCGTCAAACGGATGTTCGAGGAGATGTTCGCCCGTCCTATCCCCTCAAGTGCCGTATGCTATCCGGCAAACGGGGAAAACAAAGGAGAACTTTTTGAATCGCTGCATGCGGAAGTGAAAAAGATGCACCGTATTGACCTCGATTGCCTCTATGGTGCGCTAGAGGGATAACCGTTATTGGCGTAACCCTACCGACTCAAACCGATGGTACGGAGACGTTTTATAATATCGGATTGCTTCGGCAAACTCATCTTTTCGTATATCTCGTTTGTCGCATATCGATTGAACAACAGGAGTCATCGGTTTGGTATCAGCCATAGAAACACTCGATATCAGAGGGAGCGTTACTGGTTTCACTTCCGTATATGGCTGAACAGCTTCTATCGGTTTGGCTTCCGCAAGTACTTTTGCTACTTCTACCGGTTTAACCTCTGAGTGTACCTGCGCGGCTTCTGTTGATTTAACTTCCGCAACCGCTTTTGCTACTTCTACCGGCTTAACCTCTGAGTGTGCCGGCACGGCATCTATCGGCTTTACTTCCGCAAGCGCCCGTACTACCTCTGTCGGTTTTGATTCTGTATGGGTAGCATTCTCAGCCGTAAAATGTCTCTCTACGGGACGAACAAACGCATCACTGCTCACAACGTTACGCGCATTTTTTAGCGCTTTACCCGCATTTTTACCATCTTTAAACGCCCCCAATGTGACAACGTAACGACTGTTTTCAACATTTTTATGTATATCTAAACCCGATTTTTTTAATTTCTTATCAAACTCTTTGGTTACCGATTTTTCATATATCGCGCTGATCACTTGAACCGTAACGGGCTCGGATGCACACATTACACTACTCATCCCTAATACAGCAAAAAACATTAATTTTTTCATGCTACTAACTACCTTTGTCTGGATAATTCTGAATAGCTATATCGGCATTTTGTTTTAAAACCTTTACCTTTTATCACAAACAAAAATTAAGAACCAAGTGGGCATAATTTCACTCCAGCAACTACTTCAAGGGCCCTTAGCTCAGCTGGGAGAGCGCAACGCTGGCAGCGTTGAGGTCACCGGTTCGATCCCGGTAGGGTCCACCAATACATAAACATTATCGTTCTAATCAATCAAACCTATAAAAAATTCAATAAAAGCATAAAGTTAAATTTCTAAACTTTGATTTGTTAAAATGTAAGCTTAACTTAACTATAATATCAATATTCACTATAAATCATCAAAATATCATAAGGATGCACAAATTATGGATTTTATGTTAATGTCGGCAGGTGCTATCACAGGTTTGCTAGTAGGTTTGACAGGAGTTGGAGGAGGAGCACTAATGACTCCATTGCTTTTACTTGTATTCGGAATAGCCCCGATGGCAGCAGTTGGAACCGATTTATGGTTTGCCGCGATTACCAAACTTTTTGCTATGCGGATTCATCAACATCATGGCTTGATTGATTGGCAAGTCGTCAAACGTCTTTGGATAGGGAGTCTTAGCGCATCAACAATAACATTGATATGGATGAAACTTTATCCAGTAGATGACAGCGCTGTAATCTTGCTCAAAACAACCATTGCTATTGCGGTAGTGTTAACAGCAACCGGCATTCTATTTCAAAAACAATTGCACGGTTTTGGGCGCTATCTTCGGACAACAGATAGTGAACATTTTATACAGTGGCAAGGACCGCTTACCATCATTGCCGGAGCAGTACTTGGGGTATTAGTAACCTTGACATCTGTAGGAGCAGGAGCCCTTGGCGCTGTATTTTTAGCCTATCTGTACCCCCTTCGTTTAACCATGCCTCGATTGATAGCAACCGATATTGTTCATGCAATCCCCCTAGCTATGTTTGCCGGAATTGGTCACCTAATCATCGGAAATGTTAACTTTATATTACTAGGTAACTTACTTACAGGCTCCATCCCTGCTGTAATTATCGGAGCAATGTTGTCTGCACGATTACCACATAAATGGCTACGAATTGGCTTAGCAATAGTGTTATTTTCAATTGGAGCCAAACTGTGGTTAAACGTATGGCATTAAACTAAATATTGATACGATATAATTCACCATTATTATAATTTAGAATATAAATTTTCATAAAATAAAAGGTTATTTAAATGATAGATGAAAAAAGGTTAACCCACCTCAAGCAACTGGAAGCCGAAGCTATCCATATCATGCGTGAAGTGGTAGCAGAGTTTGAAAATCCGGCAATGCTTTATAGCATTGGGAAAGACTCCTCGGTAATGCTACATATTGCCCAAAAAGCATTTTATCCTGCACCGCCACCATTTCCGCTTGTGCATGTAGATACCATGTGGAAATTTCATGAAATGATTGAATTTCGTGACCAGCGAGCCAAAGAGGTAGGGATGGATCTGATCGTCTACGTCAATCCACAAGGGAAAGAGATGAATATCAGCCCTTTTGAGCATGGCTCAGCAGTACACACAGACATTATGAAAACAGAGGGTCTCAAACAGATGCTTGATATCTACAAATACGATGCTGTATTTGGGGGAGCACGTCGGGATGAAGAAAAAAGTCGGGCCAAAGAACGTATTTACTCTTTTCGTGACAAATTTCATCGTTGGGATCCAAAGAATCAGCGCCCTGAATTGTGGAATATCTATAATGGGCGTCATCATAAAGGTGAAAGTATTCGTGTATTTCCCCTTTCAAATTGGACAGAACTTGATATTTGGCAATATATTTATTTAGAACAAATTCCTATCCCTTCTCTCTATTTCGCGGCTGAACGTGAAGTGGTCGAGATGGGTGGAACACTTATCATGGTTGATGATGATCGAATGCCAGAAGAACTTCGAAAAACTGCTAAAAAAGAGCTTGTCCGCTTTCGTACGCTTGGATGTTATCCGTTGACGGGTGCGGTAGAATCAAATGCAACCACGCTACCAGAGATTATACAAGAGATGCTTTTAACAACAACTTCTGAACGACAGGGTCGATTGATCGATAGCGATTCAACCGGTTCTATGGAAAAGAAAAAAATAGAAGGATATTTTTAATGGCTCATCAAGGTGATTTAATCGCAAGCAATATCGAAGAATACCTCCATCAACATGAAAACAAGGGATTAATGCGTCTCATAACCTGCGGTAGCGTAGATGATGGGAAAAGTACCCTTATCGGAAGACTTCTCTATGATTCAAAAATGATTTTTGAGGATCAACTCTCTGCGATCGAAAAAGATTCAAAAAAAGTGGGAACACAAGGTGGGGAGCTTGATCTTGCTCTGCTAGTAGACGGGTTACAAAGCGAACGAGAGCAAGGGATTACAATTGATGTCGCGTATCGATTTTTTTCAACTGATAAACGAAAATTTATTATCGCTGACACTCCTGGACATGAACAATATACACGTAATATGGCGACAGGAGCATCTACGGCAGATTTAGCAATCATATTGATTGATGCACGCTATGGTGTTCAAACACAAACCCGTCGTCACTCCTATATTGTCCATCTTTTAGGGATAAAACATATTATTGTTGCAATCAATAAAATGGATTTGGTTGACTTTAGCGAATCACGCTTTAATGAAATTCGAGAAGAATATACTACTTTATCCAAAGAACTAGGGATCGAAAATCCTATTTACGTCCCAATGTCGGCACTAAATGGTGATAATGTCGTCAATGCCAGCGAACAATCGCCGTGGTACAATGGCGAGTGTTTGATGGAAATTCTTGATACACTCGATATTTCAGACAAGAGTGATGCGAAGCCTTTCCGATTTCCAGTTCAGTGGGTAAATCGTCCGAATTTAAACTTTCGCGGTTTTGCAGGAACTATAGCATCCGGAAGTGTCAAAGTCGGTGATGAAATTACCGTACTCCCTTCTGGAAAAACGACCCGCATTAAATCGATTATCCCCCCTATGGCAGAAAACAACCTCTCCCTAATGGGTGAAAATAGTGCGATAGAAACCCTCGATGAAGCTTATGCGCCGATGGCGGTCACATTGACAACAGAAGATGAAGTCGATATTAGCCGAGGAGATATGATTGTCCATGCAGAGCATCTCCCTCGCATCTCTAACAGTTTAAAAGTAATGATAGTATGGATGGCGGATGAGCCGATGAGTATAGGAAAAAACTATCATATTAAATCTGCAACAACTGTATTGGGTGGTAGTTTTGATCATATAAATTATAAAATTGATGTCAATACTTATGAAAAAGCAATCGTCGAAGAGCTTCATCTTAACGACATAGCTTCTTGTAAACTTGTATTAAACCGTCCAATCGCAGCAGACCCTTATCGATTAAATCGATCAACCGGAAGTTTTATCGTGATTGATCGTTTAAGCAATAGCACTGTAGGTGCTGGGATGATTGTCGATGTCAGTCGTCGTGATCAAGATATTGTCCCTAGTGATCACCGCGAATACACACAAGCTGAAGTTGAATTAAATAGATACATCCGAAACCATTTTCCGGAATGGGGATGCAAGGCTATTTGATGTGCATAAAAAAAATCACCCACCTCATTCAAGAAAGTTCTAATAATGTCACACACTAATATTGTATGGCACAATCATCAAGTTTCAAACGCTGAGCGTGCAAAAATCAAAAATCAAAAACCCTGCATCCTTTGGTTTACCGGCTTAAGTGGATCTGGTAAATCAACCATTGCCAATGCTTTGGAACTGAAACTTTTTGAAATAGGAAAACACACCTATCTGCTTGATGGTGACAATATACGCCATGGGCTCAATAAAGATTTAGCTTTTAATGATCATGACCGAATTGAAAATATTCGCCGAATCGGAGAAGTCAGCAAACTCTTTGTTGACGCAGGATTAATAGTCATTACGGCATTTATCTCACCCTTTTGCTCCGATCGACAAATTGTTCATGATCTGGTTGCAGAGGGAGAATTTATTGAAGTATTTGTTGATACCCCGATAGATATTTGCGAACAAAGAGATCCAAAAGGGCTCTATACTAAGGCACGGAATGGGGACATCCCCTTTTTTACCGGAATCAGCTCTCCGTATGAAGCTCCTCAAGAGCCACAAATTCATCTTCTTACTGAAGAACTAGGGATTGAGGGGTGCGTTAGCACTATAATTGATTATTTACAATCCAAAGGATACCTGCATGCTTAATCAAATCAATATCGATGATATCGTAACTATCGCTAAACAAGCAGGTGATATTATTATGGATATCTATGCAAAAGATTTCAGTATTGATTACAAAGAAGATCAAAGCCCCCTCACAGAAGCTGACCAAAAAGCCAATGAATTAATCGTAGAAGGGTTAAGCAATCTATTGTTGAAATTTCCAATTCTTTCGGAAGAGGGGAAAACAATCCCTTTTGAAGAACGAAAAGAGTGGGAATACTTTTGGATGGTAGACCCGCTGGATGGTACAAAAGAGTTTATAAAAAAGAATGATGAATTTACTGTCAATATTGCTCTAATCCATAATCACATCCCAATCTTAGGAGTAGTTTACGCTCCTGCACTGAGTGAGATGTACTGGGCTACACAAGGCAACGGTGCCTATAAAAACGGAATACCCCTTCCTCTCTACACCAACACCGAATCAGATAAACAGCTTAAAGTAGTAGCAAGTAAATCCCATCTTAGTTCTGAAACACAAGACTATATTGATGATTTGGCCAAAACAACCGAGAATATCGAATGCGTCTCTAAGGGAAGTTCATTAAAACTGTGCATGGTAGCAGAAGGGAGTGCAGATGTCTATCCACGTCTTGCACCGACTATGGAGTGGGATACAGCTGCAGCCGATGCGATTGTACGTGAAGCAGGTAAGATGACATATCAATTTCAAAGTGGCACTGCGATGGAATACAATAAAGAGAACCTTTTAAATCCTTGGTTTGTTGTTCGTTGAGTTGACTATGAGGCTAAATCTTTTGGAAACGTTAAAACGTTTCCTATTGATTATGCTTCACGATTATCAGAAGGGGAATGGGACATTTCGTATCGTATCTAAATCACTTTGGCGGTTTCGTCGCTTAGGTTTAGATGGAATGCTAGAGTGGCTCGATAAAGAGATAGGTAAACTCCCTAATACCAATAAAATACTTTCAATCGACACCCCTACCTACCAACACTGGATAAAGACAAAAGAGCCGCAACTACTTTTATCATACCCGATTGAAATAAAAATCAAATTCTCTATAGTATTTCCGCTTCAAAACAATAAATTATCCATATCACGCACGATCGACTCATTGATTTCGCAACACTATAAAAATTGGGAATTACTTATCATATGCGACACAACAACTACCAAAAATCATAATGATTCTCGCATAGTATACATCACAGATCATGCCCTTCAAACACTATCAGAAAAATGGCATATCGGACAGGAACAAGCTACCGGAGAGTGGATAATCTTAGCCCATGAAGGGATGATTTTTTCACCACATACACTATTAGAAATGACCATAGCTATCCAAAAAAATCCTAAAGTAAAACTAATATATTCAGATGAAGACGCCCTTACCAAAAATTCTCAACGCTGTGACCCGCACTTTAAAAGTGATTTCAATCCCGATTTATTTTACTCAATATCGTACATCGGTACAGCTTTCGCCTCCAATACAACAATGATCAATACAATAGGTAAAACTTCTCGATCAACGCACCAATGTATTGCCTATGACTTAATAATCCGCATTTGGGAATATATGGGGAATAACAGTATTTATCATATTCCAAAAATCTTATTCCATTTTGAAAAAACGGATAAAAATTATTATGATAAAGAGTGTGAACTCCACATATTAAAAGAACATTTTACACGAATATCTCAATCTGTAACTATTACTCAAGGTTTACATCCTGAAATACATCGGCTACATTGGCAATTACCAAATCTTTTGCCTTTAGTTTCCATTATTATTCCTACACGAGATCATCTCGATATACTCCAAACGTGTGTTGAAAGTATTCAACAAAAGACTACTTATCCAAATTATGAAATTATTATAGTTGACAACCAAAGCCAAGCAAATGAAACCATTCACTATTTTGACCAATTGTCACAAAATGACCATATAAAAATTTTACGTTATGATGAAGCATTTAATTACTCAGCCATTAATAACTTTGCAGTTACTCAAACAAAAGGAGAGGTAATTGTATTAATGAATAATGATGTAGAAGTGATCTCATCAAACTGGCTTGATGAAATGGTCTCACATGTTATTAGAGCAGATATCGGATGCGTTGGAGCGATGCTCTACTATCCTGACAATACCATTCAACATGCTGGAGTAATTTTAGGACTGGGAGATGTTGCAGGACACGCACACAAATATGTAACTCGAGGGAGCAGTGGCTACTTCCATAGGGCATGTTGTGTCCAAAATTTTGCTGCCGTAACAGCAGCTTGCTTAGCTGTTCGAAAGAGAGTATATGAAGAGGTTGCTGGATTAAATGACAAAAATCTTACCGTAGCCTATAATGATGTCGATTTTTGTCTCAAAGTTCAACGATTAGGATATCGAAATCTTTGGACCCCTTATGCTGAATTGTATCATCATGAATCCAAAAGCAGAGGGAAGGAAGATACTCCTGACAAAAAAGATCGCGTAATCTCTGAAATAGCTTATATGCACGCGAACTGGTTGGATAGCATAACCTATGATCCTCACTATAATCCCTCCTTAACCAAAATAGCCGAGCAATTTCAAATTCGAAGAATGGATATTACTCGATAAATTACCTTATTTGTATCGGCTACAATCATCCATTAACATTATCACAACATTTTCGCACTATAATAACCTTACTTATTCATCAAAAGGAATTTCATGAAATCATCACACATTCTCTCCTCTCTTATCCTTACAGCTTCCATAGCATTTGCAGCTCCAACTACCCTTGCAATCGTTAATGGTACTGCTATCACAACCACTGATGCAAGCACTTTTATGTCCAAAGCCATTCCAGGCATGACGTTTGATAAACTCGATCCGAAAATGAAACGTCAGGTAGTCGATCAACTTGTAAATCAGCAACTTATTAAAGATCAAGTTTCCAAAAGCGGTATCCAAAATACCCCACAATTTAAATTAGCTTATGCGGCATTACGAGATGATCTTGCAGTCGATATGTGGATGAAGCAACAAATGGCTAAAATCACCGTAAGCGATCAAGAAACTAAAACATTTTATGACAATAACAAAGAAAAAATGAAACAAAATGACAAAGTTGTTCCATATGATAAAGCAAAATTTGAAATTACCCAGTTTATTAAAATGGAAAAGTTCAAAGCGCAAATGACCAAAACAACGGAATCACTTCGCGCCGCATCTAAAGTAGAGGTAAAATTATAATATTGCAAATTCACTATATAAGCACTACCTACAGAGATTGTCCATGAGAACGGAACTCCCTCTTGTTACTGTATTGATGGCAACCTATAACGGAGCACGCCATATTTCTGAACAAATTGACTCAATATTAGCTCAAACGTATTCAAACATTGAGCTTGTTATTGCGGATGATAGCTCTATGGATGAAACTGTTCCCATTCTCAGATCATATAAGCAAAAACATCCCAATATCAAGCTCTATATCAATCAAATACGTTTAGGATTCGTCAAAAATTTTGAACAATTACTTCAAAAAGCGGATGGTAAATATTTTGCACTGTCGGATCAAGATGATATATGGGATCATGATAAAATATCTATCATGATGCAAGCACTAATCGAAAAAGAGAAAAAAAGACCCGATGCACCCATTATGATTCATAGTGATCTAAAAGTGATCGATGAAGTTGGTGCGTTGATATTTCCTTCCTATTCTCTTCATCGGGATTACCATTTTTCAAATCACAAGAATATTCCAATGATGCTCAGCAAAGGCGGGGTAATGGGTAATACTATACTCCTCAACAATCACCTCAGACAGCTGATCCTCCCATTTGACCCAGATGTAATGCATCACGATTATTGGATAGCACTCATTAACGAAATATTCGGTTTTCGTATTAGCCTCAAAGAGACGTTAGTATCCTATAGAATCCATACTCACAACACCAGCAATAAAATGCACCTAATATCCAATCAGCACCAAAAAAATAAAAAAAATATTTTGCCATATCAAGATAACAACCGTTATAAAGTATTACGTGGAATATTGCAACGCTTTCCCATAGAGAAAGATGACAAACGTCCAATTATAATTTTTTTGAAATACTTACGAGAACAAAAAAATTGGCTGAAATACTATCGACCGCTCTACAAAGAGGGTTTTATCAAAAACTCTATTCGTACTCATTCAAAATTATTAGGGAGATTTACGCTTGCTTCACTCAAACGAAAACAAGCACTTAAATCTTCAATACAATCCTAATGTTAATCAGTTTTTCACAAACATTATATTCCCGCTTGAAACCGTTTAAAAAATATTTTGCATCTGATTTTAAAATTATTTTCGTTGGGTGGGGACGCCGTAAGTACGGTGAGTTCGCCAGAAAAATAGCCAAAATATTTAATTTTCCGTTTTTATGTCTCGAAGATGGATTCATCCGGTCTGTTGAAATTGGGAAAAGTGATTTTGTTTTTTCTATAGTTATAGATGAAAAAGGGATTTATTACGATGCGACAAGAGCCTCAAAACTCGAAGATATCATCAATACGTATGATTTTCAATCCGATACCGGATTAATACAAACCGCTTCAGATTCATTAAAATTACTTATAGAATATAATATTACGAAGTACAATCATGCCCCTAATTTTCATAAAGCTGATTTAGCAAACGATACCAAAAAACAGATACTGGTTGTTGCTCAAACGGCTGGTGATATGTCTTTAAAATACGGCATGACTGATTCTTATTCCACAAATGATCTCCTCGCTATTGCCCGAAAAGAAAATCCAGATGCAACGCTATATCTCAAACTGCACCCCGATGTACTACATGGAATAAAAAAATCCGATATTGATTTAAAGCAGATTCACAAAGATTTTACTATTATCAGCGAAGATGTCAATGCACTAACATTGTTGAAATCAATGGATAAAGTTTATACAAAAACCTCTCAGATGGGATTTGAAGCGTTATTACTTGGTAAAGAAGTTGTCTGTTTTGGTGTTCCATTTTATTCAGGATGGGGGCTGACGGATGATCGCATCCCCTGCAACCGCAGAGTACGCAGAGTCACTCCCTTGGAACTATTTGCAGCTGCTTATATCTTATACCCTGTATATTACAATCCCTATACCCGTAAAGATTCCGATATTATTGACACCATACAAACCATTGTAGCTATCAAAAATGCAAAATAACACCTCCAACAGCTATTTTTTTGGATTTTCTATCTGGAAACGTTTACTTATTACTATTACACCTTTTTTTGATGTTCAGCCGATTTTTATTAATCCTATTTTCGGAAATAACCATCTCACTTTGGCTCTTAAAAAAAAGATGAACCCCCAAAGTAGCCTCTATATTTGGGGTAAAAAGACTGTAAGTGCGATAGAGCACTATGCCGTACAACACGGATGTAAAATTTATCATGTCGAAGATGGATTTATACGTTCTATCTCTTTGGGTTCTGATCTAACACAGCCTTATTCACTCGTGATAGATTCACGTGGAATCTATTTTGACCCTACTTGTGAAAGCGATTTAGAATATATTCTTCAAAATCATACTTTTAACGACAACGAAATTGCTCGTGCTAAAAATATTCAACTTTTCTTGATTGAAAAAAAGCTCTCAAAGTACAACGTGTACGAGAATCGTGCATTAAATTTTCCGACCGACCGAGAAATTATTGTTGTCCCTGGACAAGTTGAAGATGATGCTTCTATACACTATGGAGCCAAAGGGATGAGTAATTTGGAGCTTTTACGCCAAACACGTGCTAATCGTCCAAATGGTTATATTATTTACAAACCTCATCCGGACGTCTTGGTGGGCAATCGTGTTGGAAAAATAGATGATGAAGAGGCTTTGCGTTACTGTGATCGTATTGTAACTGAGGTTGGAATCGATAGCGTACTAAAATATGCAGATGAAGTACATACTATGACATCCTTGGTAGGATTTGAAGCGTTGATTAGAGGCATTAAAGTTGTCACCTACGGATTACCTTTTTATGCAGGATGGGGCCTAACTATCGATATGCAATCTTGTAGTCGTCGAAAACGGCAATGTAGGCTCCATGAGCTGGTTGCGGCGACCTATATCCTCTATCCTCTATATATTGACCCCCTAACAAAAAAACGCTGCGAAATAGAAGATGTGTTAAGCTTTTTAGATACAGAACGGGCTCATTACAAAAACTCTATTGCTCTTAAGATTAGAAATTGGTTTAGTCGAAAAGTTCAATTGCTGATTCGAAAACTAAAAGGACTATGATGAATGTCAAGAAACGTGTTGTTTACTATCTAAGTGGATTTGATCCTCGCGGAGTACATCACTACTATAGCTTATACAAAGAGAATTTTAATAATCAAATGACAATTAATGGAATGAAAGGAACCGTTTCTCCTCGTAAAAATCTTCATCAGTGGGAAATCGATGCGACTGATCAAGGAATACATGTTAATACTCTTTACAATTTTTTGAGTTGGGATGACATCATACGTTCTGAATGGTCTTCGGGACTATTAAATTATTATAAGGACTTATTTTATTGCATCGTTGCCTATCTTTCTAATGGGTTAATTATTAAATATGCAAAAGCTTCTCCAAAACAAATGATAGCAGGTTTATATCCAGGATTCTATTTGTTAGGTGCTCTCGTAATAGCTATCTACGGAAGCATTTCACTCTATCAGTCTATCGAAGGAATAATAGGGATAGCATCGGGAATAATTTTTTCAATCTTAACTATGATGTTGTTTGAAAAAATCGGTAATACAATTGGGGTCTTTTGGCTATTACGTATTTATGCTTTTAGTGTTCGATGGGGTAGAGGGGAAATAGACACTATTGAAGAACGAATAAATCATTTTAGTGATGCAATAGCAATACAACTCAATATTGCAGAAGATGTAGATGAAGTTTTATTAATCTCACACAGTGTCGGAACTATTTTGGCAGTAAGTGTACTTGCCCGCATATTGGAAAAAGCAGACCATTTGGATAAATTCGGGATGATAACACTAGGTGAATGTATACCATTGGTAAGTTTTCAACCAAATGCTGATAAATATCGGGCAGAATTACAAAAAATTGCTGAGAATAAAGATATTATATGGGTTGATTATACTGCTCCCATCGATGGAGCGTGCTTTCCCTTGCATGATTTTATGCAAAGTAGCAGTATTCAACAAAGTGGAATGAATTTACACTATCTTTCACCGAGATTTCATACACTTTTTGATAAAATTACGTATGCAAAATTACGCAGAGATTGGTATACAACCCATTTCCTCTACTTGATGTCGACCGAAATATCCGGTGGATACGATTATTATAAAATAAGTGCGGGTGCTATGAGTATTCGTGATAAAATTGATCATCTAAAGAGTTAATATGTCATCCTGCCCATTTCATCAACCTTTTTTTCCTCCACCGCTTAAAAATAAGGCGTCACTACTATTTACTTTTTTTAGAAAAAGACGTTCTTGGCTAGATGGACTGTATGAACGTAGCTATAGCATGAAAATGGGACGGGTAAAAATGCCTGGACTTGATTTGCATGTAATTAATCAGCCCGATCTTGTTCACCGTATTTTGGTGGATGAAGTGAAAGAGTTTCCGAAAAATCAGCTTTTGGGACATCTGTTGGAACCGCTATTGGGGGAAAGTATTTTTACGACCAATGGGGAACAATGGAAAAGACAACGTGAAATGCTCAACCCTTCATTCGAGATGACCCGTATTTCTCATGTCTTTGGGCTCATGAACGATGCGGTACAAGAGATGAAAGATCATCTTCGCGGAGATAACACTGAAAATCATCTCGATATTGATCCCGAAATGACCTATGTAACGGCAGATATCATCTTTCGAACCATTCTTTCATCACGACTCGATCGTAATGATGCAGTAAAAATTATCGAAGCATTTGTGACATTTCAAGAAGAGACCGCACGAACCGCAATGAGAACCATGTTTAAAATTCCGGAGTGGCTATGGTTTTTGAGCGGGGAAAACAAACGGATAAAGGCAGGGAACGATATTCGTGATATCCTCGCGTCCATTATTCGTCCTCGATACGATGCCATCATTGCCGATGATACACCAAATAACAAAGACATCCTCTCATCATTACTCCAAGCGGTGGATGTTGATAGCGGTGAAAAATTTTCGTTTGAAGAGATACTCGATCAAGTAGCGATGCTTTTTCTTGCAGGACACGAAACATCTGCAAGTGCATTAACATGGGCAACTTATTTACTCTCTCTGTATCCCGAGATTCAAGAGCGTGCTTATCATGAAGTGTTAAACATCGCTGGTGAAGATGAATTTAATGCCGATCAGCTCAAACACATGGAACTAATTACCAACATTTTCAAAGAGACACTCCGCTTATACCCCCCCGTTGGATTTTTTGCACGTGAAAATACGCAAGAGACAACTATGCGGGACAAAACGATTGCCAAAGGCTCTTCCGTTGTCGTGGCACCATGGCTCATTCACCGACACAAAGAGTTTTGGGAAAACCCAAACGGATTTGATCCGGATCGCTTTAGTGATCCAAAATCAATACACAAAGATACCTATCTCCCTTTTGGGATGGGGGCTCGGATTTGTATCGGATCATCTTTTGCGATGCAAGAAGCGGTATTGATCTTAGCTACCCTCATTCGTGAATTTAAAATAGAGCTCCAAGAGGGCTTTGTTCCGGATGTCGTCGGACGCTTAACGGTACGTTCAGCCAACGGAATGAAAATTATTTTGAAACGGCGTACTCACTGATGAAAGAACGTTTAGCCGGATTTCTCCTTATGTGTGCAGTCGTACCGCTCGCAATATTGGGATATTTGATTATTTGCTACGCAGGCTTTATCGGCAAGCCCGCACGCGGTCGAGCGGGGGTGAGAGCACTCGATCATTTTGTCAATGCAACCGTCTTTAATGGTTATGCGTGGGAATCGGTATCATCTCATGCTTGGCGAGAACGCAATACAAAATGGTGGGCAGCATGGGTTATAAAAATAACGGATGCTTTTCAAAAAGATCATTGTATGCGTGCCAATAAACGGGAACAACCGATAATAGATCTAATGCTTCATAAAGGTTTGCACGATCAAACCATCGGCAAAAAGAGACAATAAACCATGGTTCGTAGAGGTTTACAATCATTTAAAGATAAAAAAGTTGTTTTATTGCAAGGTCCTGTTGGCCCTTTTTTCAAGAACCTTGGTTACGATTTAGAAAATGTCGGTGCAGAAGTTTACAAAATCAACTTTAACGGAGGAGATTGGTTTTTTTCTTCAGACAAAAACATCGTTAATTTTAGAAACCATTTTGACCAATGGGAATCCTACTTTACCAATTTTATCGAAACATATAACATTGATACTGTCATTTTTTTTGGAGATTGTCGCAAATACCATCAAGTTTCACATAAAGTTGCCGATTACAAAGGGTTAGATATTGGTGTGTTTGAAGAGGGTTATGTCCGTCCCGATTACATCACATTTGAAGAATTTGGGGTAAATGGATATTCTCAACTTTCACGAGACCCACAATTTTATAAATCGTTATCGGAAGAGGAATTTTTGGCGCCAGACCCAATTCCTGTAGGCAATACCTTTTGGTGCATGGCATCGCATGCAGTTCTTTACTATTTTTTTAGTGCCGTACTTTATCCGGTATTTCACCGATATACCCATCATAGACCTCTCAACCCTTTCGAAACATTTTATTGGATTCGATCTCTTTGGCGCAAACAATACTATAAAATGAAAGAATATGGAATGCAAATGGACTTGATAGAGCACCATTCTAAGAGCTACTATTTGGCACCGCTTCAAATTTCAACAGATGCACAAGTGCGCGAACATTCTGATTTTAGTTCCGTTGAGAATTTTATTGAAAGAATAATAGGCTCTTTTTCAGCTAATGCTCCCAAAGACACCTTACTAGTAATCAAACACCATCCTCTAGATCGTGGTTATCATGACTACTCCTCCTTTATACGACGCTTAGCTCATCATCATAATGTAGCCACTAGGGTACGTTATATTCACGATCAACACCTTCCATCTCTCCTAGAACATGCGCGCGGTGTAGTCATGATCAATTCAACCGTAGGGCTTTCTGCTATACATCATAATGCACCAGTATTGGCATGCGGAACCGCTATTTATGATTTTGAAGGAATGACCTATCAAGGTTCAATTCACTCATTTTGGAATGCAGCAGAGACATTTAAAATCAACCGAGATTTATATCATCGATTTCGTGGCTATGTTATTCGAAGCAACCAAATTAATGGTAGCTTTTATCGATGTTTAAACCATAGTAATCTTCACTCTGGCGTATCTTGGTAATATACTAATACTTCAGTAACAAAGCTATATTAGCCAATCTGTTACCATTCTTTACATCCACTCTTGTTTTACCCTTTTTATTGTTGAGTTGTTACGTTTCATTAACAATACTTTAAATTATATGTCAAAATAAAGCTACTACAACCATAAGGAATCTTCATGACCTCATCCAAAATTCTCCTCTCACTAGTCGCGTCCGCATGTGTCGCAACCCTTTCATCTGCAATGGAGTTTCAAGTATTAGGTGCTAAAGCTGCTTCCATGGGGGGCGCCGGTATTGCCACATCACCCTCTTCACTAGCAGCGTATAACAATCCTGCACTTTTGGCTAATAATCCTGAAAAGTTCACGTTTCACCTCGGTGTCGGTGTCGGTGCAAAAGACACAGGAGCAGGTGCAGCAGCAGGAAAGTTGAGCGATATGGATTTCTCTTCTCTTAACAATAAAGATGCCACAAACCTTACTACGACCGATATTGATAATTTGCAAAAAGCGCGCGATATTATCGTAGGGATGAATGGACAAGGATTTCAAGTAAACCCCACAGCTGATCTAGGACTCTCGATCGGCTCATTTGGGACAGGGTTGTTTGTTACCTCCGACATCGGAGCCGTTGCCAATATCGATCAAACCCACAAAGACCTTATTTGGAAACAAGATAATGGAAATGGAACCTTTACTTATGTAGATATCGTCAATAGTGTCAACGTATCTCAAGCTACCTACGAAAGCACATCACTGCAATATGCCGTTGAAAATAAAAGCACCTATCTTGATGTTGTAGGGCTAGCAGTGTATGAAATACCGCTTGCTTATGGATATGCATTTGATACAGGGCTCGGTTCACTTTCAGTCGGTGGTGTACTCAAATACATGAAAGGTAAAACTTTTTATAAACAAATGAACATTGATAGTGATAATACCACTAATAATCTCAGCGATAATGCGGTAGACACTTCGACCTTCGGTATTGATCTAGGGATGGCTTTCAAACCAGATGCCCTACGTGAACTCACTCTCGCCCTTGTAGGGAAAAATCTTAATACCCCCTCGTTTGATATTGCTGCTGCTGCGGGTGGAGGACAATATGAGATTAAACCTGCCATTCGTGCCGGTTTAGCCTATCATCCAAACAGCTGGGTAGAATTTGCCCTTGACGCTGACCTTACCAACAACAAATCACTTACCCACTACGATACGCGCTATGTTGGTGGAGGATTAAATTTTGACCTTTCCCTTATAGAGCTCAATGTCGGTCTTATGAAAAACACCGCATCCAATGACCAAGCCGGTCTTATCTACACCGCCGGAATCGCAACCGGACCATCATGGCTCCATTTCGAACTTACAGGGCAAATGGCGAGTAAATCAGGAGAAGTAGATGGAACAAGCTATCCGATGCAAGCAATGGTAAATTTCGCTATTTCTTCGGCGTGGTAAAAATCCCTTCCCATCATTCCATGCTACGGCACGGAATCCTCACCAACAACTAAAGGAATCTCAATGAAAAATAAACGTTTGACAACGATTCTCTTCTCAGGTATTACTACCGTATTTCTCATCGGTTGTGGTGGCGGAGGCGGAGATAGTAGCTCTACTGCAAATCCCACTGCTTCAAACGTCCCAACAGGAAGCTACACCGTATCCGTTATCGATGATAACATTAGCGGAGCAACGATCAGTGCGCCTGAGTGTGCTACATTCTCTCACAATGGTGGCAACTCTTATACCTTAAAAGAGTGCATAGGTGCACCATCGACCATTACTGCCGTAGGTGGCTTCGTGGATGTAGATGGTGATGGGGTACAAGGAGCAACGGAAGTCAGTCAAACCGCACCGTTAATACTCAAAGTATCCCAAACAACCTTGACCAACAACTTCGCTGTAACACCACTGTCTACTCTTGCATCACAAGAGAGTAACCTGAGCGCATTAGCATCAGCCCTAGGGGTAAACGAATCAGATTTCTTTCAAGATAATGCTGCTAACAGAAACAAAATGCGCGCGATAAATGCCATCCTCATCTCCGCACGCGAGGCAGGAATTACCAAATATGATTTGTTTATCAGTGATTTAAAAGAGTTAATTAAAACCAAAGGCTCACTCGCTGCCGCACAAGCAGACATGATGAATCCAGCTAACTTGGCTGCGTATAAAACGAAGTTCGGTATCGTCTTTGGTGGATTTGTAAACGATACATCAAATATTACCCTTGATTCCGATCCTCTTGCTCAGGTTAAGGCTAAAAATACCGTTCCCGCAGGAAAAGTACGTTTAGGAGGATTTGTTTGGGATGGTGCTATTGCGGATGCAAACATCACTATTTATGACGGTGCAACCATCATCGGCTCTGTATCATCCGATAGCATCGGGCGCTATAAAATTGATATCGATAGTACAGCATTAATGAGCTCTAAAGTATTGAAAATCGTAGCCATCAAAGGGTCAATCAAGCTCATCGCCTACATCACTACCGATGAGCTAAAAGCAGGTAATTTCGGCTCACGCGTCTCCAGTGGTACAGTAGAAGATCTCGTTATCTCCAACGTCACAACAGCCAAAGCGGTTATGATTGATAAACTCGATTCCAATGCAACCTTAAATGCTCTGACAATGACTCAGACCAAAGCCCTTGTTGAATCACTTTATGCGGATGATGTTCTCAAAATAGCCTCAAGCATCAAAGCCGTAATAGACGGTGGAGCATCAATGAGCCAAAGTGATACTCTCGCATTAGCAAGTGATGTTGCTTCAGGGACTCAAACAGCCGATAAAAGCTACTCAACCGCTATCAGTTCTGATCCCATCCTCAGTCATCAGTTAACCTCAACGACAAGCGTACCGACAGGGACAACCTCTATGCGCGCTGTAATGGAGGGAAAAACATTCTATCAGTTTGACTATTTCAGTGGATTTACAAACAACCCTTTCACCTACACCACTATGAAAATCAATACCGACGGATCACTGAGTTCTACTGATTACCGCAATGACACAGGAACGAACTGGATATCTTTTCAAACACAAACTTCCCCTAGTGGTACCATGAAATGGTCAAGCGATGGCAATATTTTATATGATGCAGGAGATTACTGGGTACCGCAAAAACACACTCTTCTCAAAAAAGAGGTCATTACCTCAAACGGAATAAGTGCTAATATCTACTTTACACGCGACGAAACAACTGCTGATGGAACAGAGGGGTTCTTTACCAACTTTGCAGCAACATCAAATGACGGGAGCGGAACCTATACTCCTGCTACAAAACAAATAAGCTATACCTATTCCGATGGAGGAACTAATACCTTTTATCTCGGTAATAACGGCTATCTCCAATGGGATCCAGTAACAGGGGTGGCAGGGACAGATACAACGAATAAATGGGAAACCATCACCCGATACGGGAAAACGTTCTACGTGGTTCAGTGGAGTGATTACCGTGCGATCTTTTATATCGATGCAAACAATCATGTTTACAAAAAAGATTATAATCCTATCGGTACAGTTGAAATAAGCTGGATGACGGATAGCCCTGCTCTTCTTTACGTGTGGAAAAACATAACACAAACACAAAGAGATACCCTACAGGCACAAATTCCTATGCAATGGAATTGGCAAACTATCCAACGAATATTTTTTGATTTTCTTAAATCGCTATAAAGCCAAAGGAAACGTATGAAAAAATTACTTTTAACCGCTCTCATCCCCCTTGCCCTTTTTGGAAACGATGAGGGGGGAAAAATCTACAATGGGTACACCTACTTTAGCGTAGGGGTACAAAATACTGCCTATCAAGAGGACTTTTTTTCTACTACGTTAGGTCAAAATGTTCACAGCGATGTTAAAACAACCAGCCCTGTCTATATCAGCGGAGGGTTAATGCGAGTCAATGATAAATACGATTTTTCGATGGATATTGCCTCAACTCTACTCCCAACCCAAGGGGATGAAAAATGGTATACCGATGGGGCACTCTATCAAACCAACTCGTTTGATGCGATGATCAATTCGATGGAGTTTTTAGGACATTACAAAGTCACCAACAATCATCGATTTGTTTTAGGGGCAACATATACTCTAGACAGCTATAAACGCTACACATGGAAAGACGAAACAGGTGCCTACATAACACAAACGGTTACTGATCCCGCAACTGGTCTACCTACAGATAGTGGTGTTAAATTAGGCTTAACAGAAGAGCGTGTGGCAACACTTTATGCTACAACAGGGTATTGGTATGAGAGTATCCCTCATGCTACAATGGGTAACGTCCGTTTTAAAGCCAATGCCTTGATCGGATTACCTATCTGGAATCAAGCCAACAATACATCTTTTGAAAAAATTACTTTTAACTCCACAAGCGGATACAAAGCAGAAGCTAATCTTTATGCGGGCTACCCTCTTTTAAAAGGACTAGAGCTTGGTCTGTTTACGGGATACAATTACCAAAAGAAAAGCGGTACGGATGTTGCAGCAGATGGCCATACTAAATGGCCTGAAAATGTTCTCAGTTCATGGCAGGCAGGAGTTAGCTTGGTATGGAATTTTTCGAACTAACTACCCTCTACTGCATCAACTCAATCAACGCATCCACCGTTGATTGAAACTCACTCGAACTCATCGCTTCTTGGGATAAAAATTCATCCATCCTCTCTTTTTTACTGATCGCTTCATCGAGTTCTCTATCCGTACCACGCACATACGCACCAATACGGATCAGCATCTCATTCTCTTTTAATAGTGTATACAGACGGCGAAATCGTCGCACGGCGGCGAGATGTTCGGGAGTGATGATGTCGTTCATCACCCGTGAAGCGGAGTTGAGGATATGGATAGGGGGATAAATACCAAAATCGGTGAGTTCGCGAGAGAGGACGATGTGCCCATCGAGGATTGAGCGGGACTGATCGGCGATGGGATCGGACATATCGTCTCCCTCCACCAAAACCGTGAAAAAGGCAGTGATGGAACCGTTCCCCTCCTCTTTGCCTGCTCGCTCCATTAGCTGTGGTAGAAGTGTCAACGACGATGGAGGATACCCTTTGGACGTTGGAGGCTCACCTAAAGCTAGACCGATTTCCCGCTGTGCCATCGCAAAACGGGTCACGGAGTCCATCATAAAAAGGACATCTTTCCCTTGGGCTTTAAAATACTCCGCGACGCTCATCGCACTAAACGCCCCATATTTACGCATCAGCGGGGAATCATCACTCGTCGCAACCACCAAAACGGTGTTCTCTAAATTGCCACCGAGGCTTTTTTCGATAAATTCGGGAACCTCCCGCCCCCGCTCTCCGATAAGGGCAACCACTTTAATAGGGGCATCCGCTCCACGGACTATCATCCCCATCAGTGTCGATTTACCCACTCCACTTCCGGCGAAGATACCCAGTTTTTGCCCTTTTCCACAGGTGAGCAATCCATCGATGGTTTTGACCCCGACACTAAACACCTCATCGATCATCCCCCGCTTCATTGCAGCGATAGGGGCTTTGATAATCGGTTCAGTGTGAGAGCCAAAAATGGGACCTTTCCCATCGATAGGTTTCATAAACGGATCGACGACACGCCCCAGTAATCCATCACCCACCTCGATAGACATCCCGTTTTGATTGGTAAATACCTTATCTCCGGCACGAAACCCTTCGACAAAACGAAAAGGGGTAACAAAAAAGCGATTTCGCTCCACCTCGCTCACCATCCCCATGGTTTCGCTTCCATCAATATCCGAAACAATAGTGACCGTATCGCCGATACTCACATGCAACCCCTCAGCCACAATCACCGTCGGAGAGATTTTCGTTACAGTGCCAAAAATAGTGGTGAGTTTTTGCTGACCTAGACGTTCACGAAGGGCTTTTAGAGGCATGGTTTAAAATTCTCCCACATAAAATGTGGGTAGCTTTAGGGGATTGCAAAGGACGATTTCGTCCTTGCCACTAAAATGAGCTTTGCTTATTTTAGTGCATAACATTAGTAACGATTTCCACTCGAAGAGTTTATAAGACTAAAAAACTCCATACGGGTCTTTTCATCTTTTTTGAACAATCCGCGCAATGCACTCGATGTAGTTGTGGAGCTGATTTTCTCCACTCCCCGCATCTCCATACACATATGACGCGCTTGGATTACCACGGCGACCCCTTTAGGTTTAATCGCCTCCATCAACGCATCGGCGATTTGTTCGGTGAGTTGTTCTTGAATCTGCATACGTCGGGAGAAGACATCGACAACACGTGGGATTTTAGAGAGCCCTACTACTTTTCCATTGGGGATATAGGCAACATGGGCACGACCGATAATCGGGAGGAGATGGTGCTCGCACGTCGAATAAAACTCGATATCTTTGATTAATACCATCTCATCATTAGAGCTTTCAAACATCGCCGAATTGAGAATAGTTTGGGCATCTTCTTGATACCCTCCGAACATAAATTCATACGCCTTTAAAACGCGCTCAGGGGTCTTGAGAAGCCCCTCACGATTGACATCCTCTCCGACATGGGTTATCATTGTTTTTACGGCATCTATAAAGTGTTCGTTCGCCATAGTTTCTCGCTTAATATAGTCTCTTTTTTATAGTATGCTACTTTAACACGTCTTTGCTTTTATTCAGCCATTTATTAACCCTTTTAGGATATTATTGCCACCATTTACTCATCATGAGATAACCCAACAAGGATATTAATGCAAATCACTACCAACAAAATCGACTCCGCAAACGCAAAAATCAATGCGGCGATTACACGCAACACTATCGATTCTAACATCGAAAAAATCGCTAAACAAATAGCGAAAGAGGCTAAAGTTGCCGGCTTCCGTAAAGGAAAAACACCTATCAGTGCCGTCAAAAAACAATACGGTGAACGTCTTGTTCAAGATGCAGAAGCTCAAGCGCTTCGCGATTTGCTCAATGCAGGTCTCGTAGAGATGGGAATCGCTAACGATCTTCTTATCGGTGAGCCGAACATCACAAAATTTGAAAAAAATGATAACGGTATCGATGTTGAAGTAACCATCGCTACACGTCCTGCTATCGAGCTTGGCGATTATGTAGCATTGGTTCCAGAAGTTGCTAAACCCTCAATCGATGATGCTGCTATCATGGCACGTATCGAAGAGCTTGCAAGCGCTCAAGCACCTCTCGTAAATATCGAAGAAGACCGCGCACTTGTTAGCGGTGATACTGCACTTCTCGATTTCGAAGGGTTCGTTGATGGCGAAGCATTCGAAGGTGGAAAAGCAGAAGGGTTCTCTCTTCGTCTTGGAAGCGGTCAATTTATCCCAGGATTTGAAGACCAAGTGATCGGGATGAAAAAAGGGGATGAAAACACTATCGCAGTAACCTTCCCAGAAAACTACGGCGGAGCTGCGCTAGCAGGTAAACCAGCTGAGTTCAAAGTAAAAATTCACGCTATCCAAGCAAAAGAAGCGGTAGTGGTTGATGAAGAATTGGCGAAAAAAATGCTTCCGGGGTTTGAAGATGCAAGCGTAGAGATGCTCAAAGAGAAAGTAAAAGAGCAACTCGAATCTGAGGCTATGAGTGAGCTTTATAACGCGGAACTCAAACCAAATCTTATGGAAACATTCGTCAGTGCATTCACCATCGATCTTCCTGAGTTCATCGTAGAACAAGAGATGGATATGGCATTGAACAAAAAAGCGCGCGAAATGAGCGAAGCAGAAATTCAAGAGCTTCGTGACAATGCTGATAAAGTAAAAGAACTTCGTGAAGCGTTCCGTGACGATGCGTGTCGTGCCGTTAAAGCAACCTTTATCGTTGACGCTCTCGCTCGTGCTGAGAACATCGCAGTGAACGAACAAGAGTTGATGCAAACCATCTATTTCGAAGCAATGCAAATGGGTCAAGATCCTGCGGCAGTTTATAAAAACTACCAAGAATCAGGTTACTTGCCGGCTATCCAAATGGCGATGATCGAAGATCGCGTGTTGAGCAAATTGCTTAACGACAAAATCAAGTAATCAGCATGAGCTATATCCCTTACGTTATCGAGAAAACAGGGCGTGGTGAGCGATCGTATGATATCTACTCACGTCTTCTCAAAGATCGTATCATTATGCTTAGCGGTGAGGTTCATGACGGTGTAGCTTCTTCTATCGTGGCACAGCTTTTATTCTTAGAAGCTGAAGATCCGACCAAAGATATCTATTTTTACATCAACTCTCCGGGAGGTGTTATCACCTCAGGGATGGCGATTTACGATACAATGAATTACATCCGTCCTGATGTTTGTACCATCTGTATCGGTCAAGCCGCCTCTATGGGTGCATTCTTGCTCTCATCAGGAACCAAAGGGAAGCGTTATGCCCTCCCGCATGCACGTATCATGATTCACCAACCACTCGGCGGTGCTCAGGGTCAAGCAACCGATATTGAGATCCAAGCTAAAGAGATTTTACGCATGAAAGCCGAACTCAACGAGATTTTGGCGAAAAACTGTGGACAAACGGTTAAAAAACTTGAAAAAGATACCGACCGTGATAACTTCATGTCAGCCGCAGAGGGTGTAGAGTATGGTATTATAGACGAAGTACTTATCCAAAAAGAGAAAGTTGAGAGCAAAGAGTAAGCCATGGCTGACGAACAAAAATATCCACATCATGCTGCTTCCCGTTTAGAGATGGGAAATCAGATTCATATCGGTTCACTGAATGACCCAACCAGTGATATGGAAATTTTTGCCAAAGAAGTTCTCGGTGCTCTTATCATGGACAATCTCCCCCCTACTCCCAACAATTTTACCCTCTATTTTGATCGAATACTCGAAGACAAAAGTGATAGCTTGCGTCGTCAAATCGGTGCTGTCTTAGAGCTCGAAGAGAGTAATGATGATGAAAAAAACATTGAACTTGAGAAAACGCTCAAGCAAGGTTTTTCCTCGGTTAAAAGTGTCTTACAGCTCAGCACTACTTTGTACAAAAATATGATGCTGATGGAGAAGATTCTCGATAAACGACGCGAAGAGATGAAAAACACCCCATCTCTTGCCGTTGCAAACGATCTTATCTCCTCTTTGGGCAATGATGTGAGCAAACTTGGCGGGATACTCAAAAAGCAAGTTTCTCATATGAAAGAGCTTTATAACGAAACCGCCAATATTGTCAAACAAGTAGAAAATGAGACCATCTTTGATGATCAATACGGCGTCTATAACAAACGCTATCTCATTAACAAATTGACCCAAGAGATGCATCTGATCGAAGAGTTCCGTCACAAAAGTTCCCTTGTTTTAGTAAGCCTTTCTCACACTACACTCGCTCAGATTAGCAGCGATAAAGCCAAAGGGTTGATGGTTCGAACCGTAGCACGTCTGTTACTTAAAACATCTCGTCGCAGTGATACCGTTGCACACTACGGGGAGGGTGTATTTGCGATGATGCTCAAACATACCGATATAGAGAGTGCAAAAAAGGCTTCTGAACGACTTTTCGATCTCGTCTCTTCAACCAACTTTTTTCTCGGAGAACAAGAGATATCGCTTCGCATCGCCATTGGGGTTATCGAGCTTAACCCCGCACACTCTGTTGAACACACTGTGGTAACAACTTTGGATGCAATGGAAGCTGCCAACAACGAAACAAAGAACCGATACGTTATCTCTAGCGCACAATAAGACCTATGAAGCTACCAATCATTACCTATCCCGATAAACAACTCAAAAGTGTCTCCAAAGAGGTTACAAACTTCGACACAGAGCTCCATACTTTTTTGGATGATATGTTTGAAACCATGATGGGAAATAACGGTATTGGTCTTGCCGCTATTCAAGTTGCACGTCCTATCCGCGCCCTGATCCTATGTATCCCCGATGAAGAGGGTGAACAAAAAAAAGAGAACCTCTTAGAGATTCTTAATCCCCTCATTAAAACTCCACAAGGGGTTACCACTTACCAAGAAGGGTGTTTAAGCGTTCCGGGATTTTATGAAGATATCGAACGTTTTGAGTCTCTTACACTTCATTACCAAGACCGACATGGAAAAGAGTGTACGTTAGAGGCAAATGAGCTGTTAGCTATCGCTATTCAGCACGAAATGGATCACCTAGAGGGGAAACTTTTCATCGAGAAACTCACCTATAATCGTCGAAAAAAGTTTGAAAAAGAGTATAAAAAAGCCCTCAAAGAAAAAAAATAATGATTTTATTGCAAATTGTCATATTTTTACCCAAATAAAATTATTTCTGTTATTGTTTTCCTACTTCATTAGAGGAGAAAAGGATGAAACAACTACTCTGTGCTACCTTCGAGGGGATTGATGCACAAACCGTCGAAGTACAATTTAGTGCTACCAAAGGGCTACCAGCATTCACCATCGTAGGGATGGCAAATACCGCTATAGCTGAATCCAAAGAGCGGGTTAAATCAGCACTTTTGAGCAATGCATTCACCTTTCCTCCCAAGCGACTTACCATTAATCTCGCCCCCAGCGATATCCGTAAAGAGGGGTCACATTTTGACCTTGCCATTGCCACCCTTATCGCCTTGGGAGAGAGTTCTGCAGCTCTCGATGATTGGTATGTATTTGGCGAACTGGGATTGGATGGAAAAGTGAGCGAAAATACCCTCCTCTACCCCATCATCCTCTCACTTGCCAATCAAGGACTCATCACCAAAGCCATCGTCCCTACCGAATCACTGGAGAAACTCTCCCGCATCCCCAATATTGCTTTTTACGGAGTAGCTACCCTCAATCAAACATTGGAAATTCTCCAGCACGACGCACCGACACCCCATACTCAAATTTCTGCTTTTACATTTCCCACATTAACCTATAACGAAAACAATTATTTCTATCACCAACACTATCCCCTCGATTTTGCAGAGATAAAAGGGCAAGAGCACGCCAAACGCGCCGCACTCATCTGCGCTGCTGGAATGCATAATCTGGTTTTAGAAGGCTCTCCTGGGAGCGGAAAATCGATGATTGCCAAACGTCTTCAACATATCCTCCCCCCACTGCACAATGATGAGATGTTAGAATGTGCTAAACTTGAAATTCTTGATGGTAAAGAGCCATCCTTTACCCCTCTACGCCCCTTTAGAGCCCCTCACCATACCTCGACACCCTCCAGTATCTTCGGTGGAGGATCGCACAAAGCACAAATCGGTGAAGTGGGATTAGCACACGGAGGGATGCTCTTTTTTGATGAACTTCCCCATTTTCCTAAAAATATCCTCGAAGCACTACGTGAACCCCTCGAAGATCAACATATCCGCATATCCCGTGTCAATTCAAAAGTGACCTATGCCGCCGATTTTCTCTTTGTTGCGGCGATGAATCCCTGTCCGTGCGGAAATTTACTCAGCAAAACGACCCCGTGCCGATGCTCCGATTTGGAAATCAGCCGTTATCGCTCACGCCTCTCCGACCCCTTTTTAGATCGAATCGATCTTTTTATCCAAATGCACCCAAGCAGTTCAGAAGACAAACCCTCCTACACCTCACAACAGCTCCACGAGCAAGTACGCAATGCTTTTATTCGTCAAAAAGAACGGGGACAGAAACGGCTGAACGGATCACTGAGTGATCGTGAAATAAGTGAGTATTGTGTGTTAGACGAGGATGCTCAAACCATTATAGATCAGGCGATAGGACGTTTTGGACTTTCATTTCGAGCCGTCGGAAGAATATTAAAAGTGGCACGAACTATTGCAGATTTAGCACAGAGTAATCGTATAGAAAAAGGGCATATTCTTGAAGCGTTGAGCTATCGAAAGCGATAGCATTTGAGGTCGCAAATTACGACCTCAAAGAATATCAAAACGTCACGACAACCCATTGGGTAATAACAAATCCACCCACAACAAGCCACAAAAACATCGATCCAGCAGTATAGAGCGGTGCAAGACCCAACCCTTTAAACTTCGCAAATCGTGTCCCCATCCCCAGTGCACTCATCGCCATGGTGAGCAAGAACGTATCGATGAGATTGATGTTGCCGATAATCCCTTTTATCATATCCGCCATTTCAACAGGGGCAGTGAGGGTATAGTTATGAATCAAAGAGTTTAATCCCGCCATACCGATAAAATAGACGGCAAACCATGGGATAACGAGCTGTAATTTTCCCCCCTCGCTACCGGAGCGTTTTGCCATCATACTCATCACCAATCCCAAAACAATCAACATTGGTGCAATCATAATAACCCGTGTCATTTTGACAATAACAGCGGTATTTGCCATGCTCTCACCCGCGCCCGGAACCGATGCGGGAACTGCAACCACTTGGGCTACTTCATGAATCGTTCCGCCGACATACATCCCAAACGTAGAGGGCTCCATGTGCAAAAAGCCCGTGGCTGGCTGAATAATCGTCGCATACAACACAGGATACAAAAACATCGAAATCGTCCCAAAAAGGACAACCATTGAAACTGCAACCGCAGTTTTATAATCTTCACTTTTAAGGACCGGTTCCGTCGCCAAAACTGCCGCTGCACCACAAACTGATGCCCCTGAAGCGGTCAAAATCGCGGTATCTCTATCCATTTTGAAAAGTTTCGTCCCCAACCAAATCCCTAACATCATAGTCGACGAGAGGACGAGCAATGAGACCATAAATCCTTGGATTCCTACTTCGGCAATTTGTTGAAACGTGATACGAAATCCATAAAATACAATCGCAAAGCGGAGGATTTTTTTACCCGAGAAAGTGATACCACCTTCCCATCCCGTCGGAGTTTTGGAGTGAAGGGTATTGGCATAAAATATCCCCAACACAATCCCGACAACCAACGGCGATATCCCCATATTTTTAACAAAACTCAAATCAGCAATCATGGTTGCTGCGGCAGCAAAAATAGCAACAAAAACAATACCGCTGAGGGTATCTTTGCGCTTTGCAGGTGAAAAAGGCATAATGCACTCCTTAAATAAAGGGCTAATTATAAGAGAAGTAAGTTAACAGCCCTCTTTTATTGTACCGTTAACTCCAATCTCGAAGCGATCAGTTTATTTGCATCGGCTGCGGATTTTTCATTGCTAACCACACTAGCACGTCCGCTTAATGCAGGATTTTGCATCAAATAATTGACAACCGTTTGTGCACGTGCGGTTGCGAGGGCATCAAGTTCCGGAGGAGCAATAACCTGATGTACGATCAATTTTTCGAGCAACGCCGCACTATAGTGTTTCACATAAGCCCCCTCTTCAGTGTATTGCGTTTTCATTGCCATACGCAACGCCTTAAGCTCAGAAGGATCAAGAGTTTTTTCTGCCGTTGCTTCAAGATACTCCATACTCATAGCTTCACGTGAGGTTCTTGCCCCTTTATTACCCATAACCGATGCAATCAGCTTTTGGATACGCAATGCTCTATCATCTTCCATACTCTCCCAGCCTCCATGAATTTTGAGGAGTAATTTCGGACGTTTTTGCATAAGTGCTGTCAATTTATCTAATTTTTCGCGCTCAGGAGGTAACAATATCGCTTCACCGGCCTCAAAATTGACACTTGAGAGGCTATCATCTTCGCTATCAAGCCCCATCAATGATCCCATAAGCTTAAACGGTGAAGTAACTGCTTTGGTAAAAAGATTCCCGATCACTTGCCATACCACTTTGCCGTATTTAAAATCAGGGCTATTCACATCCCCCTCAATCGGCAAATCAATATCAATCACCCCCTCGGAATCTTCAAGCAATGCAACCACGAGACCTAATGGCCACGGTGAACCACCAGCCTTCTCTTCACCCAGTTCAATCTGCTTAATCAACACTTTATTTTTACCGTTTAGCTTCCCTTTGTTAATAACATACCCTAGGTTGAGGTAAAGCTTCCCGCCTACAATCTTATAGCCTAAAAATTCGAGCGAATACGGAGTGTATTGCTTGATATCCAAATTATCAAAATTCACGATGATATCGGTAAAATCTTTAGGGGCTTTTGTGTTAAGCTTTCCACTCACATGGGCCATCCCATATTGATCTACCCCACCGCTTAGTTTCACATAGGTGACAACATCTTTGGTGGTTGAAATCCCTAAAATCTCCCCATTAAGATAATGAATATAGGTTTTAAATAACAACGGCAAGGAGAGGTCACTAAAGGTTGCACTCCCATTATTGACAACAAATTTGATAATATCAACCCCAAATGGGTTTTTGGTTTGTTGCTTTGGTGTGTTTGACTCTTTTGATATTTTAGAGAGGGTTGAGAAATTGAGTGTTTTATTTGCATCAATCAGAGCATTTGCATACAATCCATTGACATCGAGCTGATTTATTTTGAGACGATTATCAGGGTATGCATAAACAAACGGTGTTACTCCGATATTTTGCCACCCCGCCAAAACACTTTGATCTCTCGAATCGTTGATGACCCAATCAGTTAGATCAAGCTTTCCTCTAACGGTGGTTTTATCTTTGTTATAGCTATACTCACCGGATATCCCAAACACTCCGCGTTTAATTGTTGCATACGTACTTGGCTCTATATAAGAATCAAATGCACTTACATCGAGTCCGCTAAGAGTAAAGTGGCCTGTGGAGATTAGCGCTTCTCTGATGATATCCCCTTGCAGGGTAAGCGAACTCTTCTCGTTGATACGGGTTGAGAGGGAAAAATTATTTTTATCGTGAGGATTGGAGGTAAAATTTAAAATCGAGAGATTAAGAGCATCGAGATTTACCGTCACACTATGCGAGGGAACTTCATCCACAAAACGAACCGCTCCTCTCTCCAAAGAGAGAGAACTCAGGAGATAACTCCACGGAGTTTTATCGGTATCGTTTTCATCATCTGGAAATGCTTTTTTGATCTCATCCGCATAGCGCACCCAATTGATTGATCCATCTTTTGCTCGTAAAGCACTTAAATCAATCCCCTCTAAGCGAACATCCTGCGCCTCTAAATACTTTCTAAGCGGCCATACATTTGCCCCCGAAACGGCTAATGAATCCAGTGAAAAAAGTTTCTCTTCTTTCTCTTTTGAGAGAATTCGAAGTTTTTTTACTCCGGCACTTACATTGGAGAGCTTTGTCCCGTTAAGATCGTTAGTGTTCAGTGAATAATCAAAAGAAAGATTCATTGTCCCATCCACCACCTCAATAGGCATTTTATCTTTAACATAACGCCATGGAGTAGATAGTTTTCCCGAAGCAAACACTACATTCCCGTGCATTGCAAAAGGTTTTAGTGAATCCATTTTCCCTTTTAAATCGATAAATCCGCCATCATTAATCGTCGCATACAGACGTGTTGCACCATGCGATACCGACATGTCTCGCAAATCGATATTTTCGAGATGAAACCCAAAATTATCAATACTTTCATGATAATTTTTCCCCTTACTAATGTCACTGTATTTGACCACCCCTCCTTTGAGTGTAAAATTTTTCACCAATAGCGAGAGCGGTTTTGATTCTTCTTTGGTCGTGTTATCCTCTTTAATAAGCCAACCGAAATTCATTTGTCCCGCATGATCTTTTGCAACCGATACTCGGGGTCCTTCAACATGGATATCTTCCACTACCAATGTCTGCTTCCAAAGATAATCAAGTGGATCTAAATTAATAGAAAATTGGTTGAAGGCAACAAAATCTCCATTCGCAGGTGTTTTAAAAGAGAGATTATGAAGATCGAGCTCAAAAAGAAAAGGATTAAACGCTGCCGATTCGATATGCAACCGTCCCCCTTGAGTTGCCTCAGAAACTTTTTTGGGAACAATGTGAGTTATAACATAAGGGACACCCAAAAAACCGGCTACAATATATGCTAAAAAAAGCCCTCCCGCAATTTTCAATCCTAATAATTTACCCATAATAGCTCCCATCTCTTTGTTATCTGGGATTGTAGCACAGATGAAAAAAGAGAAAAACTAATTATTATCTTCTTACCCTAAACCTAAGAGAACTTTGAGGCATGCAAAGGCATAATAAGCAACTTACATCTTGAACACTGGATTGCCACATGAACCGCAAGAAAATCTATAATCCATCTTCTACTGAACACGTGAATGATCGGCGTATTTTCGGCGGAAATCCAACCGGTATCTTTGAACTTAATAATATCAAATACCAATGGGCATACAACCTGTGGGAGATGATGCTTAACAACACATGGTTCCCCAAAGAGGTCGATATGACCCGCGATGCAGTAGACTACAAATACCTCACTGAGATGGAAAAAACAGCGTACGACAAAGCCCTCTCTCAGCTCATTTTCATGGATTCATTGCAAACCAATAACCTCATCGATAATGTCAATCCCTATGTCACTGCACCGGAAATTAACCTCATTTTGGTACGCCAAAGTTTTGAAGAGGCACTCCATTCTCAAAGCTACGCGGTTATGGTCGATTCGATCAGCCAAAATTCTGAAGAGATTTACGATTTATGGCGTCGTGACATGATGCTCAAAACCAAAAACGACTCTATCGCCGCCCGCTATGAAGAGCTCGCCGATGATCCGAGCGAAAGCGCGTTTGTCAAAGCCTGTTTCGCCAACCAAATCTTAGAGGGGATCTATTTTTACAGCGGATTTACCTATATCTATACCTTGGCACGTTCAGGCAAAATGCTAGGCTCTGCACAAATGATCCGTTTTATTCAACGCGATGAAGTTACCCACCTCGTATTATTCCAAAACATCATCAACACCCTTCGTCGTGAACGCCCCGATCTCTTCAGTGAAAAGCTGATTGAAGAGGTTTACGATATGTTCCGTAAAGCAGTCGAACTCGAAACTGCATGGGGTCAATACATTACCCAAGGGCAAATTCTTGGGTTAACCAACGAAATCGTCTCCCAATACATCCAATACCTCGCTGATGAGCGTCTCCATGCCGTTGGGCTTAAAAAGATCTATAATGTCGCCAATCCGATCAAATGGGTCGATGATTTCTCTAAATTCAACGATCAAAAAACCAACTTCTTCGAAGGCACCGTCACCAACTACTCCAAAGGAAGTCTGAGTTTTGATGACTTCTAAACCTCTCGTCTCGCTATGCCTCTCTACTGAGGAAAATTTCGAAAACAATCTTACCCGCCTCATCCTCCACATCGTCCAATCCCCCGAGGATGCCATCATTGTCGCCCCTGAAGTGTGTTTGAGCGGTTTTTGTTATGATCGTTTTGAAGAGGCGGCGGCGTTTACCCCTTACGCCCTTGATAAACTTTTGGGCTTTCTCGGCAATCGACTCCTCATCTTTAGTGCGATTACCAAACTCGGAGACGATTTTTACAACATTGCCTATGCCCTCACCGATTCACGCGTCGTACACGCCCAATCCAAAGCCAAGCTCTTCACCCTCGGTGCAGAACACGAACACTTTAGCGCAGGTGAGAGCTCAAATATTTCCCCTTTTCTCTACAACGGCTTGCGTATCGGAATCCTCCTATGCTTTGAACTTCGCTTTAAAGAGCTTTGGCAACAATTAGAGGGGTGCGATATCATCGCTATCCCTGCCCAATGGGGAAAAATTCGGGGTGAACACTTTGTCACCCTCACCAATGCCCTCGCCGTCTTAAATCAATGCTATGTCATCGCAAGCGATGCCGCCAACGAAGATACGAGTGCCATGAGCGGTATTATCAACCCCTTCGGGCATGAAGTACGCAACAATGGTATGGAGTCTCTCACCTCCCACTACGAAGAGCGCACTCTCCAATCGATGCGACGATATCTCAACACAGGGATCGGTCAATGATCGACAAAGTAACCATCATCAAAACCTCCCGTATGGCGGAAGAAATTTCCAAAAAATATCCCCTTCGCCCTACCATCAAAGAGGCGATTATCCATACCAATCGCGAAGAGTTTGTCCCCCTCGCCATGCGCCACAACGCTTACCGTCTCGATGCCCTCCCTATCGGTGCACAACAATACATCTCTTCCCCTCTCACGGTCGCTAAAATGACCCAATACCTTAGCCCTGAGGGGTGTGATAGTGTATTGGAAATCGGATGCGGGAGCGGGTATCAAGCCGCCGTCCTCTCTCAAATTTTCCGTCGTGTCTTTACGATAGAGCGAATCGAATCGTTGCTGATCGAGGCAAAAGAGCGGTTTCGTCACCTCCGTCTCGGCAACATCCACACCCGCACCGATGATGGTCAAAACGGTTGGGAGCAATACGCGCCGTTTGATCGGATCCTTTTCTCTGCATCCGCACGGACAATCCCTCAAAAACTCTTCAACCAATTACGCGAAGGGGGAATCCTCATCGCCCCTATGGAGAGAGGACGGGAGCAAGTAATCACCCGCTTTACCAAACAAGGGGGGAAAATTCACGAAGATGCTCTTGAGGTGTGTGATTTCGTCCCCATCCTCGATGGAGTTGTCCGTTGAGCCTCCCCGAAGCATTTGTAGAGCGTTTAGAAAAGATTGTTCCACGTGAACATTTTGATGCTATTCTCCGCACCTTTGATGCCCCCAAACAAGTCACCTTTCGGACCAATCCCCTCAAAACAACCCCTGAAGAACTCGAAGCCGAACTGCATGATGCCCATATCACCTATGAAAAAATAGAGTGGGAACTCTTATCAGGGGTCTATCGTATCTCCCCTGAGGACAAACTCCGCCTCACCCAAACACCCGCCTTCTACGAAGGGCGTCTCTATATCCAAAACCTCTCCTCGATGGTCGCCCCGCTCTTACTCGCCCCCGAGCCTGAAGAGACCGTTCTCGACCTCGCCGCCGCACCGGGAGGGAAAACCCTTATTCTCGCGGGGATGATGGAGAACACCGGATGGCTCTCTGCCGTAGAACTTCAGCGAGAGCGTTTTTTTCGCCTCTGTGACAACCTCAAACACCAAGGGGTCACCAACGCCCACACCTACATGACCGATGGACGCAGTGTGGGGAAAAAATGCCCTCTGATGTTTGATCGCATCTTACTCGATGCCCCATGCTCCTCCGAAGCACGCTTTAAAACCCATGAACCCAAATCGATGAGCTATTGGAGCGTCCATAAGGTCAAAGATACCTCCAAACTCCAACGTCGTTTGCTCCTCTCCGCCTTCGATGCCCTCAAACCGGGAGGCAAATTACTCTACAGCACTTGCTCATTCTCCCCAGAAGAGAACGAAAGCCCCCTCCAGCACCTTTTAGAGCGCCATGGAGCGCATTTAAAGACCATACCCCTCACATTACCCTTCGATAACATCCAAAAGCCTCTGAGCCGCTGGGGAAAAGAGATTTACGATGAACGGATACAAAACGGTGTCCGCATTTTACCGACCGATACGATTGATGGATTTTTTATCTGTTTGTTGGAGAAACTTGCGTGAACTCCATCCTCTTCGTCTGTCTCGGTAATATCTGTCGTTCACCCATCGCCGAGGGGGTAGCACGCAAACGCCTAGAAGAGCTAAATCACGATATTATCGTTGACTCAGCGGGGACTGGGAGCTGGCACGTCGGTGAAGCACCGTGTAAACACTCCGTAAAGGTAGCACAAAACCACGCTGTCGATATTTCAAACCTTCGTGCCCGTCAGGTGAAAAAAGCCGATTTTAGCGCCTTTGATCTCATCGTCGCATTGGATCAGAGTAATTACCGTGATCTTAAAGCGTTAGGGTGTCAGAATTTGGTTAAATTAGGCGATTACGGGTTCGAGGGGGCGGATGTCCCCGATCCATTCTTTTTTGATGGATTTGAGGGGTTTGAGCACGTTTATGCGATGATTGAGAGTTGTGTGGATAGATTACTGAGTTCTGTTTGTGGTGACACTATTTCGTCATCCTGAACTTGATTCAGGATCTCTTAGATTGCGGATCGAGTCCGCAATGACACCTACCCGCTAAACGGTAATTCTTCGTATCCGAGCGACGTACCCAAAATATAAAATGGGGCTTCACCTTCTCGTCCGCTATAACCACCGATGGCAAGGGCACACCCTTCGTTGTCAATACTAACACTGATCCCCTCACGCATATCGAGCATCTCTAACACGTTATCACTCACTAGCTTCGCATCACGCACGCCGTCGATACGAAACGCCACATCAATCCAATCGTATCCCCGTGCAATATCTTGAGCACTAAGCTGAACTTCGATAGAGCTAGAGGATAGTGCAGATACAGAGCGCACTTCACCATAACGGGCGTTATCGATGCGTGATAACAACGCGCTTAACGTTTGAGCGGTTAGAGGCTTTATTGGCACCCTTCACACTCCACAGAGCGATCTGCCGTATCTTCTTTGGCTTCGGGAGATTGAGATCGGAGATAATAGGTCGATTTGAGACCCAATTTCCACGCAAGCATATAAATCTCATTGAGGTACTTACCGCTCGCTTTATCGAGAGTGATAAAGATATTGAGACTTTGCCCTTGATCGATCCATTTTTGACGAATCGCCGCCGCTTTGATTAAGATCGTTTGATCGAGATCATATGCAGGGGTGTAATATCCCCACGTATCAGGGCTGAGTTTTGGTGCAACGACCGGAATAAGCCCTGAGAGATTCTCTTCAAACCATTTGCGTTTGAAAACAGGTTCGATAGTTTGGGTCGTCCCTGTGAGGATAGAGATCGAAGATGTCGGTGCTATCGCCATCAGATAACCATTACGCATCCCTTGTTTTTTGATGGTTTCACGTAGCTCATTCCAATCGTAACTTGACGCAAACAATCCGCCGCGATCCACGAGGTTTTGTACCTCTGCCGTTGCATGATCCATCGGTAGGACTCCGCGACTCCATTTAGAGCCTTCGAACTCTGCGTAAGAGCCTTTTTCGAGGGCGATATCACTGGATGCTTTAATCGCGTTATAACTCACCGATTCCATCACTTCGTCCACTTTGTCGAAATGCGCTTGGCTTCCCCACAAAATTTTGTTTTCCGCAAGCATTTGAGCTTCACCCATAACACCCAAACCGATAGCACGACTACGCATATTCGTCCGTTTTACTTTTTCGAGTGGATAAAAGTTCAAATCGATAACGTTATCGAGGGCGCGTATCGCTACAGGGACGATACGATCGATATCTTCTTTGGTGTTGATACGTGAGAGGTTTACGGAGGCGAGATTACATACTGCCGTCGCACCGTCTACTTTCTCTTTTTCCACTATATAGACTGGAATCCCCCCCAATGAGTCAAGTGCGGTCACTTTGTTCGCCGGTTTTTCGATTCCGCTATCGACGATAACAAGTTCATCTTCTTCGAAAGTGACAAACGTCCCATCTTCAAATTTGATTTTAATCAGATAATGATTCGGTTGGGTATTTTGGAAAATCTCGGTACACAAATTTGAGCTACGGATAATACCGAAATGGTCATTCGGGTTAGCACGGTTAGCGCTGTCTTTGAAACACAAGAACGGGCTTCCCGATTCGAAATAACTGGTGAGGATTTTTTTCCACAAATCTTTCGCTTTGGTGTGCTCTTTGATAATGCTGGCATCTTGTTCTAACTCAAGATAACGTTTCTCAAACTCTGCACCGTGAAGCTCCGTGAGATCTTTCACATCAAATGGATCGAACATCGTCCAGATACCATCTTCCACTACACGCTTCATAAAGATATCGTTGATCCACAAAGCAGGGAACAAATCGTGAGCACGTCGGCGCTCTTCGCCGGAGTTTTTCTTAATATCGAGGAAATCTTTAACGTCCATGTGCCACGGCTCTAAATAGACCGCTATCGCCCCTTTACGAGTACCTAGCTGATCGACGGCAATCGCGATGTCGTTGGTGATTTTCAAGAACGGTACCGTTCCCCCCGCCGCATTTTTATGCCCATCGATGAAGGATCCCATCGCACGAACGCGGGTCCAATCCCATCCGATACCGCCACCGAATTTAGAGAGCAATGCCATCTCTTTGTAACCATCGAAAATACCTTCGATATTATCAGGAGATGAACCAATATAACACGAACTAAGCTGATGACGTGTGGTACGGGCATTTGAGAGCGTCGGAGTTGCAAGCATCACTTCAAATTTAGAAATCATGTTGTAAAACTTAATAGCCCACCCTTCACGATCTTTCTCATTTTGTGCCAAGAACATCGCTATCGCCATAAACATATGCTGTGGAAGCTCTATCGGATCACCGTTGCGATCTTTAATCAAATAGCGATCATAAAGTGTTTTAACTCCAAGATAGTTGAATTCCAAATCGCGATCAGGGACAATATGTTTTTCCAATACACCAAGATCATATTTCTCTTTTAACCCGAGGAGGATTCTCCCCTCTGCTTCACCACGCTCAAAGTAACTTTTGAGGCTACCATAACCGGTAAATCCGTTTACACGGTGATACAAATCGTACAAAAAGAGACGTGAAGCAACAAACGTCCAGTTTGGAGAGTCGATATCGATCTTATCGACCGCTGTTTTAATCAACGTGTGTTGAATCTCATTACTGGTAATCCCATCACGAAACTGGATTTGTGCATCCACTTCCAATTCGCTTTGAGAAACGTTTATCAGTCCATCAACTGCGGCAAAAGTATACTTTTGGATTTTAGAGATATCGAGTGGCTCACGACGGCCGTTACGTTTGATAATGGTTAGCACTTGGTTGTCCTTAGGAATAGTGAGAGATGTATTATACACTCAAAATTTTAGAAATTTATAACTCATTTTCGCTCACTTTACCAAAGCAAATAGTGAGCCAATTTTATATTTACTTATTTAAAAACTCTCGCAAAAATCTTATCAACATTTTTGGTGTAGTAATCAAAGTTGAAACATTCACGAATTGCCTCTTCACTCAAAGAGTTACGAAGTTCGTCATCCGCCAATAAATATTGGAGATACAAACTCTCCCCTTTTTCATTTGTCGCACTGTTACCTTGTTGCAACCCTTCCCATACTTTCATCGCGTTGCGTTGAACGATACGGTACGCATCTTCACGGCTCACCCCTTTGAGAGGTAATTCGAGTAAAACACGTTGTGAGAAAACCAAACCACCTGTGAGGTTGAGATTACGCATCATGTTCTCAGGATAAACGACGAGGTTAGCGATAACACTGTTAAAACGGTGAAGCATAAAATCAGATGTGACAAAACTGTCCGGCAACCAAAAACGCTCAGTAGAGCTGTGAGAAATATCGCGCTCATGCCATAACGCCACGTTTTCCATCGCTGGGATAACATAAGCACGAACCATACGGGCTAACCCTGTGATATTTTCGGTCAAGATTGGATTACGTTTGTGAGGCATTGCTGATGAGCCTTTTTGCCCTTTTGCGAAAAACTCTTCACACTCATACACTTCGGTACGTTGCCAATGGCGTACTTGTACCGCAAATTTCTCGATTGAACTTGCTAACAATGCTAATGCCGAAGCGAGACGCGCATAACGGTCACGTTGAATAACTTGGTTAGACGCAGGGGCAGGTTTGAGACCTAATGCTTCACACGCATACTCTTCGAGTTCTAACGGTGCGTGAGCAAAGTTACCCATCGCCCCTGAGACTTGACCGACGCAGATCACTTCCATCGTTTGTTCCAAGTTTGTCAAATGACGAGCCATCTCATCGTACCAAACTGCCAACACCAAACCAAACGTAATCGGCTCACCATGAATACCATGACTACGTCCGACGAGCAATGTCATCTTATGCTCTTCCGCTCTCGCCTTGATTGAAGCCATCACCATTTTTACGTCTTCGATAATCAATGCCAACGAATCACGCATTTGCAAAGCGACAGCAGTATCAACCGTATCTGAACTAGTCATCCCATAATGAAACCAGCGACTCTCTTCTCCGAGGGTTTCAGAAACCGATGTAGTGAATGCTATCAAATCATGACGAGTGATCGCTTCGATCTCATCGATTCGCTCAACAGAAAATCCTGCATTCTTAACAATCTTCTCTGCATCTTCATCGGGGATAAGACCCAATTTATTCCACGCAACGACAACCGCTTTTTCAACATCCAACCATGCTTGATATTTTGCTTGGATACTCCATTTGGATTTCATCTCTTCTCTGGCGTAACGATCTACCATATCTGCTTCCTTACTATGCTAAAATTGCACATTCTATTATTGTTGTTTATAGTCTATCCTACCCTCCCTAAAAAGGAATTAAATTGCCATTTATCACTAAAAAGCTCCATGCCCCTACTCGTCAAAAAGCATTCCGATTTTTGATGCAAGAGTTAGGGATTACCCAAAGCGAAGCGCAACGTTTAATCGCTAAAGGTCGTTTGTCTCAAAACGGAGAAGTGATGGCAAACAATGCAGGCTTCATCGAGGGCTCTTTTGATTTCATCTGTTTTGAACCGATGACATTAGGGTTAGAACCCACTTTTGTAGAAGAAGATTTTGTCGCTTATGATAAGCCCAGTGGTCTTTTGGTTCATCCTCAAAATCGTCACACCCCCTACTCTCTTAACGATGAGATTAAACACCGTTTCGGTCATGATGCAAACATTACCCACCGTATCGATCAAGAGACAAGCGGTTTGGTTTTAGCCGCACGCAATAAAATTAGCGAACGAGCTTTGAAAATGATGTTTGAAGATCGTCATATTACAAAATCATATCTTGCAATGGTAAGGGGAAATTTGAGTGAACCCCTCGATATTCAAGAGCCATTATTACGTCGAGAAGATGAGAGTTCTATCGTGCGGATGACGGTACGTGTTCATCCTGAGGGGAAACCCTCTCGTACCTTTATTACTCCGTTGCAATACTTCCCTGATAGGGATGTCACTCTTGTCGAAGCTTCACCTTATACTGGGCGACAACATCAAATACGGGTTCATTTGTTTCACGTGAAACATCCGATTATCGGTGACCCTATTTATGGTCAGGATGAAAACAATGCCGTCCGCTTTTTGGATCGAGAACTATCCTCTGAAGAGCGTTTTTCAAATACTGGTGCTTCGCGTCTTTTACTCCACGCACAATCACTTAGGTTCATTTACAATGAAATCCCTTTTCATATTGTCTCAAAAGAGGATTTTATTTCTCATTGTTTTGAAGCAATGAAGAGAAAATAACTATGCCCTTCATCACTAAAAAACTCTACTCATCCACTCGTCAAATGGCACTGAACTTTTTAATGGAAGAGCTAGGTCTATCACGAAGTGAAGGACAACGTCTTATTGCCCGAGGTAGATTATCTCAAAATGGAATCGTTATGGACGATCAATTCGGGTTTATTGAAGGTGAGTGTGAGTTCATCTGTTTTCAGCCGTTATCGCGTGGATTCAAACCGATGTTTGTCACTAACGACTTTGTAGTCTATGACAAACCCAGCGGTTTGAGTGTACATCCCCATAGCCGCCTCTCCCCCTATACACTGAATGATGAAATCAAACATGAGTTTGGTGATGACGCTAACGCAACCCACCGTATCGATCAAGAGACGAGTGGATTGGTTTTAGTTTCTCGACATAAAAAAAGTGAAACTGTTTTAAAAAAGTTATTCTCTGAACGTCTCATTTCCAAACGCTACCTTGCTATGGTAAGAGGTCATGTAAAAGATATTATTGATATTCAAGAGCCTCTGTTTCGACATGATCATCCCAATCTTTTGATCAGCATGGTTGTCAAAGTGAATCCTAAAGGGAAACCCTCACACACTATTATCAAACCGCTTCGATACTTTCCTGAGCACGATATGACCCTTGTAGAAGCTTCACCGCTTACAGGTCGCACCCATCAAATTCGGGTTCATTTGTTTCACGTGAAACATCCAATCATCGGTGATCCAGTCTATGGACCGGATGAAAAAGAGGTTATAAGGTTTATACAAAAAGAGTTATTACCTGAGGAGCGATTGAGAATCGGAGGGTCAACACGTTTATTACTTCACGCACATTCGCTTGAGTTTGAGTATGAAAATAAGAGATATAACATCATTTCAAATAAGGATTTTGTACAAGAGTGTTTTGAAGCGATGGGTAAATGTTAAATAAATATGCCCTCACACCACACCAAGAGCAAGGTCGCGTGCAGTAGTGCACAAGCGTACCGCCAGCGTTCTGGTGTGAGGGCGATTTTCTTTTGCTACTTTTCTTATTAAAAAGAAAAGTAGATATAAAACTATGCTACATCATTCATATAACGTTTCCGTTTTTCCTCTTTTATCTTTCGGATATCTACCACAATATACCCATCAATACAGTTATTAAAATCAACATCAATCCCAAAATCCATAAACTCTACACCCCCTTCTTCACACAACTCCGTATATTGTTTATAAAGAGTTGGAACACTAACATCAAAACTTTTGAGGTAGTTTTTCAAACGTTTAAAATCTTCAGTGTAATCATCACCTTTGAAAAAAGTTGAGAATTCTGATTCAACAAATTCTGATAATCTGTATGGAGAGTACGCTTTTACCAAAGTGTGTTCACTACCAAAATAATGAGAATAAAAATAGACCAATGCATTTTGAGCATTTTTAGGAAAATTGCCCGATATGCTTACAGGACCAATCATATATTTGATATGGGGATTATGACTCAGATAAGCACCTATCCCTTGCCATAAATAATCGAGCGCCCTACTCCCCCAATATTTCGGTTGAACAAAACTACGCCCTAATTCAATCGCGTCTTCGAGTACATTATCAAAATCAGAATTCATATCACACAGCTCGTTGAGGTATAACCCCTCACGACCCAACCATGATAATATCCATCCACACTCACCGATACGATACGCACCGACTACTTCAAGCTCATCATCATCCCACAATACTAAATGGTGATAATAACGGTCATATCCATCCACATCACATGATTTACCACTACCCTCACCTACTTTACGAAATGAGTATTCTCGCAAGCGACCAATCTCATTAATAAGATTTGGCGCTTTATCATGCTCTACTAAAAAGATTTGTTTGTTATCACTCGTTGTCCCTAAACGTTCTGCTTCTTTGAGTTCATGACGAATTTCTTGTCTGGATACCGGATGTACAATAGAAGACTCTGTCGGATAAATCCCCTTTTTACCTTTGGATAAACGGAACAGATGTTTACGAAACATCCGCGCATGATGTTTATCAGACATCACAGAATCGTTCAAAGCTCTAGGAGAGACTAATTCCCCTACTTTAAACTCAAAAACGCGATTACGCGCTGCAAACATCTCATGAGAGAGTAAAAGTGTCCCTAGAGGCTTATAGAGCCACGAAAGAGCATAAAAGAGTGAACTGTTCCGCCCTTTGATATAAATCGGTAATACTGGCGTTCCGTGTCTTTTGGCAAATTTTACAAATCCCCCTTTCCATGCTGTCTCTTTCAATCCTAAAAATCCTGCACGAGATACTTCACCGCTTGGAAAAAAGATAACAACCTCTTCTGCTTGGAGCGCATTATCAATTTGACGTAATGCTTGTTTCGAAACTTTGTCATTCATATTATCAACACTAATTAAAAACTCTTTGAGTTGAGGAATAGCCGAGAGCATTTTATTGGCAACTATTTTTACTTTTTTATCTTGTCGTACACTGCACACCATTTGTATCAATGTTAAAGCATCTAATGCACCTAATGGATGATTGGCAACAATAATAACTTTTCCGATAGCCGGAATATTTTCTATCTCTCGATGAATTACTTTGTACGAAACATTTAAATGTTCCAGTGCCGCATCAATAAATTTTAGTCCACTTTTTGTCTCATGTTGTTGCATAAAATGGTTAATCGAATTTTCATGTAAAACGACACGTGATAATCCGACAATAGATTTAGAAATAATAGTGGGGAGTTTAAAAAGTGATGGATGCTCTTTTTTGAGCAAGATTTCAACATTTACCATTTGGTATAACCTTTAGAGTCATAAGATATGGCATGTTAAAATAAGTTAATTTCGATTCTATTACACAGCGATTACTGAATGATTACAGCCCTATTTAAAATGAAAAATGTGAATAACTTTTTATAACATCTACTTAATCAAAACTGAAGTGAATAATTATTTTTACAATTGCCTTGAAAGCCCATAGAATAGGGGTTTAAAGCCTTTTTTATAATGTTGTGATTCAGGATATATTTATATAAAAAATTTCTGAATCTAAAAAAAATAGTCTGCAATATATGAGATAAATTTTATCTTTTATTCACATCTCACTCACAGTGTGAATATTACACATTTAGTGAAAAAATTAACATTTTTTGAGAATTTCAAATAATTTTAAGGGAGATTTTTACAATAGTCAATTTTTTATTAATTCATTATGCAACTCAAAAATATTAAGAGTCTCTAAGACTCTTTCGATACACTTCTAATCAAACGGTCTCCCTGGTGTGTTGACCGTTTTTTTACCTTTTTCTACTTTGTTGATTTAACTCTAATTTTACACGTTGAGCATGCGTTATAGCTACCGCCATAGCATCGGTTATATCGAGCGGTTTTATCTCTTTCGTTATCCCTAAAATTTGTTTAACCATAAACGCCACCTGCTCTTTTGCCGCTTTGGCTTTTCCCGTTAACGCTTTTTTTACCTGCAATGCCGTGTATTCTGCAAATTCACCGTGTTCTTGCAAAAGTTTGAGCATAATGGCTCCCCGAAATTGTGCGAGCTTTAATACTGTTTTTGGATTATGGGCATAAAAGATATCTTCCATTGCTACTTCATGAATAGTATGTGCTTTAAAAAGTTGTTCTATCGCTTCAACAACTTGCGGAATTTGGTGCTGTAATCCCTCACTCTTTATTTTAATGAGTCCTGCTTCAATCAATACTATTTTTTGTCCCTCAATTTTAAGAAGTGCGTAACCACAGTTACGTGTCCCTGGATCAATTCCCAAAATAACCATTAGTATCCTTACAAAAACTTATTCACATGTGTGAATCAAACTATTCACATTAAATTTAATCCCTAATTATAGGCAAATATTGGTATTATTCCTCAATGTTATTCACATCATGGGAAATTGTATGAACTCAATCGGCGCAACCGTTTTACAAATGTTAAAAAATGAGATTAATGAAGTTGATTACCAACGTTATATTAAACAACTCACCTTCAATAGTGAAGACTCTAAAAGTAATCTCGCGATTTACAATGCCCCTAACCCCCTTATCGCCAATTGGATACAAACCAAATACGCCGATAAAATTTCTCATCTTTTTGAGATAAAAACTGGGGTAAAACCTATCGTCTCTATCTGTGTTAAAAATACTAAATCGGATAAATCATCCACCACATCCCAACCCCTACAACAACATTCCGGTGAAAAACCGCCCGTTGCCCTTCTCAACCCCTCTTACACCTTTAATAACTTTGTTGTGGGAGGCTCTAATAATTTCGCGTTTGTAGCGGCTAAAAATGTGAGTGAAAAACCGGGTATCGTCTACAATCCCCTCTTTATCTACGGTGGGGTAGGATTGGGTAAAACCCACCTTATGCAAGCGGTCGGTAATGTGATGCTCTCTCAGGGGAAAACGGTTATTTACACCTCTGTTGAGCAGTTTCTTAACGATTTTAGCCGCCATTTGAGCAACCGTACAATGGATCGTTTTAAAGATAAATACCGTAAATGCGACCTCCTCCTTATCGATGATATCCAGTTTCTAAGCGGTAAAAATCAAATTCAAGAGGAATTTTTTCACACCTTTGAAGCACTCCGTAATGAAAATAAGCAAATCATTATTACCTCCGATAAACACCCTAAAAAAATCGGTGGTCTCGAAGAACGTCTTAAAAGCCGTTTTGAATGGGGTCTTGTTGCCGATATTCAACCCCCAGAATTAGAAACCAAAATTGAGATTATCAAGAAAAAATGTGAAATTAACCGTGTAAAACTCGATCGTGAAGTGATCAATTACGTCGCAACGATTATCGAAAATAATACCCGTGAAATCGAGGGGATACTTTCCAAACTCAATGCCTATTCACAACTCATGGGTGTAGATATTAACATCGAATTCGCACGTAACGTCCTCAAAGAACAGCTTGCTGAAAAACGGCTCAATATCACCATCGATACCATCATGGATATTGTCTCTAAAGAGCTCAACGTAAAACCAAGCGAAATCCGCTCAAAAAGCCGTAATAGCAACATCGTCTATGCACGCCGCATCGCTATTTATCTCTCCCGAAATCTCACTCCAAACTCCATGCCTCAACTTGCTCACTATTTTGGAATGAAAGATCACACCGCCGTCAGTCATACAATGAAAAAGATTCAAGAAATCATGAAAAATGATGAAGATTTCAAAATAAAAGTAGACGAACTCGCCAATAAAATTTCCTCAATGACCAATGAATAAAATTGGTGTTGTATTGGGATTTCAAAAAGGCTATAATTCGTAGGGGTGAATAGATGTGAATGAAATAAACCTCATTCATCACTTTAACACCCCCCTGTAATCAGAGGGTAAATGGGGTTTTTCACACATTCACACCCCCTTATTACTACTATTACAATTTTAATCTATAAATAATATAAGGAGATACGTTATGAAAATGACCATTGATAAATCGGTTTTAGAAAATATCTTACTTCATCTTCAACCTTTTTTAGAGAAAAAAGATACTTCCCAAATCACTTCACATATTTATCTTAGTACCGATGGACGAACCTTTGTTGCTAAAGCTACTGATTATGAAATCGGACTTACCCTTCAAACCCATGCTCATAGTGTTGAAGAACCTGGATCTATTACCGCTAACGGTAAAAAGCTTCTCGATATTATCCGTATTTTAAAAGATGAAGAGGTAGAACTAGAGCTTATCAAAGAGAATCTCCACATTCGTCAAAAGCGTTCTAACTTCAAACTACCAACCTATAAAAGTAGTGAATTTCCAACATTTCCAACAACCGAAAACAAACCCAATATTACAATTGATTCACAAGTACTTATAGAATCATTGAAAAAAATCACACCTGCTGCTGATACTAACAATCCTAAGTTTGAACTCAACGGTGCATTAATCGATATAAAAACAAATCAAATCAATTTTGTAGCAACCGATACTAGACGACTTGCTCTTGTTCACATCGATAACCAAAGTGAAGAAGAACTCTCTATTATTGTCCCTAAAAAAGCAATTATTGAGATTCAAAAACTTTCTCTCTCTAATATTGAGATTTATTACGACAATACCCATTTGATTATCAAATCAGAAAATTCCCTTTTCTTTACAAAACTTATCAATGGTAAATTTCCCGATTACACCCGAATTATCCCAAAAGAGTGTAGTAAAACAATTGTATTGCCAAAAGCTCTTATCATCTCGGCAATCAAGCAAATCACCACTATCTCCAATGATTTGAAACTCACTTTTAATAGCGATTCTATTTTATTTGAAAGTTTGAGTGACGATAATATTGAAGCAAAAACCTCTATTGAAATCGATAATGGATTTAATACCCCTTTTATATTGGCAATCAACAGCCGTTATATTTTGGACTTTTTAGGACAAGTAAACAGTAATGATTTTACCCTAGAAGCTAATGAATCCAATCAACCCTTTGTGATAAAAGATCAAAATTTTAAAACTATCGTTATGCCGATTGTTATCTAAAAAAACCTTGTTATTTCGTACGTAATGCGGAATCTATTTATATTTTTAAATCTCGTGTCGTAGCCCTAAAGGATTCCCTTCGGTCACACGGGATGACACTATCTAATTCATAAAATCTCCTTTTTAACTTATTTACGCTAAAATAAAGCCATTAAACACGCAAAACGCGGGAGAAACTATGGAAAACTACGGTGCCAGCAATATTAAAGTCCTAAAAGGTCTCGAAGCCGTCCGAAAACGTCCGGGGATGTATATCGGTGATACCGGTCATCGTGGGCTTCACCATCTTATCTACGAAGTAGTTGATAACTCTATCGATGAAGCTATGGCAGGACATTGTGACACTATAAATGTAACATTGACGAAAAACGGAACTGCTGTTATCAGTGATAATGGACGGGGTATTCCGACCGATTTGCATCCAACAGAGGGAATATCTGCCGCAACGGTTGTTTTAACCGTTCTTCATGCCGGAGGAAAATTCGATAAGGATACTTATAAAGTCTCAGGCGGTTTGCACGGAGTAGGGGTATCGGTTGTTAATGCCCTTTCTGCTGATTTGAAAATGACTATTCACCGTGAAGGTCAAATATTTGAGCAAGATTTCAAATGCGGTATTCCGCAAGAGCCTTTAGCGGTTATCGGCACAACACGTAAAAAAGGGACAACGATTGAGTTTTCTCCAGATCCTTCTATTTTTACCGAAACCGTTACCTTTGAATACGAATATCTTGCAAAACGATTTAAAGAACTAGCCTACCTAAACCCTCGTATTACTATCAAGTTTAAAGATGAGCGTAACGGTGCTGATAATACCTACCATTTCGAAGGTGGTATTACACAGTTTGTTACCGATATGAATAAAAAAGCGGTAGTAGCAACACCATATGAATTCAATGAAAAAATCGAAGATATCGAGATGGATATTGCGATTATGTATAATGAAACGTATGATGAAAAAAGCTATACATTCGTTAATAATATCAATACCCCTAACGGCGGAACACATGAAGCGGGTTTTCGTGCAGGACTCACTCGTGTTATCTCTAACTACAATAAACAAAACGGTAACGCCAAAGAGAAAGATGTTCCGCTTAGTGGTGAAGATGTTGCGGAGGGGTTAATTTGTGTTGTCTCTGTTCGTGTACCGGAACCACAATTTGAAGGACAAACCAAAGGAAAACTTGGAAATACCTACGTTCGTCCATTAGTTCAAAAAGTAACCTATGAAAAACTGACCAAATATTTCGAAGAAAACCCAATCCAAGCCAAAGCAATTGTCCAAAAAGCATTGATGGCGGCACGCGGGAGAGAAGCTGCTAAAAAAGCACGTGAACTTACACGTCGTAAAGATGCGATGACAGTAGGAACCTTGCCTGGTAAACTTGCCGACTGTCAAAGTAAAGACCCATCAATCAGCGAACTTTATCTGGTGGAAGGGGATTCTGCGGGGGGTTCGGCGAAACAAGGACGCGACCGTGTTTTCCAAGCGATTTTACCTCTCAAAGGTAAAATTTTAAATGTTGAAAAAGCACGTTTGGACAAAATCCTAAAATCTGAAGAGATCACCAATATGATTACCGCGCTTGGATGCGGAATCGGCGAAGAGTTCAACGAAGATAAACTCCGTTACCACAAAATTATCATTATGACCGATGCCGACGTCGACGGTAGTCATATTCAAACGCTTTTGTTGACCTTCTTTTTCCGATATCTTCCGAAAATCGTTGAGAACGGCTATCTCTATCTCGCACAACCCCCGTTGTACCGTTACAAAAAAGGGAAAAAAGAGATCTACTTTAAAGATGATCGCGTTATGAACGCCTTTTTGATTGAAAACGGGATTGAAGCATTAGAGACTGAAGAACTCAATATCGGTGTGAATGATTTAGTATCTTTCTTTAAAATGGTAGATCATTATCGCAGTACCCTTGATGCATTAGAGCGTCGTTATGCACTCGTTGATTTGATCCGTTATTTCATTGAAAACCCAGATATTATTGGTCTATCATTGAACGACATGTATACCCCTGTAGAGAAATTTTTAACCGCTCAAGGGTATAACATTTTAAGTAAAAGTGTCAGTGATAATGATATGCACCTTTTTGTTCAAACCAAAGGGGGATTAGAAGAACTTCACGTCAATGATGATTTATTTGCATCTCCTCATTTTGCCGAAGCAAATTTTATTTTCCGCAAAATTCAAGATTGGAATTTACCTCTGAAAGGTGATTTGCTTGAATTATTGACATCAGTAACCGATTATGCAAAAAAAGGTTCTTATATCCAACGCTATAAAGGTCTTGGGGAGATGAATCCTGAACAATTATGGGAGACAACTATGACTCCTGAAAATCGTGTGTTGCTCCGTATTACGGTTGATGATGCGGAATCAGCTAGCGAATCGTTTTCTCTCTTTATGGGGGATGATGTTGAACCGCGCCGTAACTACATCGAAACACACGCAAAAGACGTTAAACACCTCGATATCTAAATGGCATTTTATACTGATAAAAAAGAGCGTTCCCATCGGTTTGTCCTTGCACTCCGAATGGGATTGCCCATTTTTTTACTTAGTGTTGCTTCCTTTTTAATTCTCTTTTTACAGCCAAAAGCAGGTGTTTTATCACTAATATTTCTTGTTTTTATATTACTTGTTATTGCTGTTTATTTTATTTTTTTCCTAATTAATCAAAGTACTTATGAAAATATTACTGATTCAACAACCCATACCTTTACTCCCGAATACTTTTTTAAATTATTTAATAAATGGAATAAATATCAAACAATAACAATTGCGATGATTAGAATAACCAACCTTACCGGTATTAATGAAAAATACGGTGTTCGAAACGGAGATTCGATATTAGTTGAAGTGACACAAAAAATTAATAATTTTTTTATTTCTAAAGATATTAAAGTACTTCCTATTTGTCGCTATAAAGGGGGTGATTTTATCCTAATGTTTAAGGGTGAAAAAGAGAAATACAGCGCTATGATGGAACTTTTTTTAGCCAAATATCAAGAAAATATTATTAATGATATCGAGGTGACCTTAAATGGAATTTTACTCGATACTAAACATGTGAAAAAGATTGAAGAGATTATTACGCGGCTTTACGAAATACAATATGCATCTGATAATCGAGCATCTTTAATTGATGATAATGATATTATCCCAGAAGAGTTAGAAAAATCGGTTTTAAATGCGCTTGAACATCAATGCTATTCAGTTGCTTTGCAGTCTATGGTAAGCGATAATATGCCAATTGAAGAGGTTACTTTTAAGCTTATAGGTGAACATGGGAATTTTATTCATCAAAGTAGATTTATCCCCCTTTTGAACCGTATCGGTAAAATGTCTGAATATGAAAAACATCTCTTAGAAATAGTTGTCTCAATGGCTAAAAATTCTGATTGCAGTTATGCTCTTACCCTTACCGCTGCACGGCTACGTAACGGGTTATTTTTTCAGTATGCATTGGAATTATTACAATGTTATCCTGAGGCAAAAGGGAAAATCATCATTATTTTAGACGAAAAAGAGTATTCCCCTCAAATCAAACGGTTTCGTGAGCAGATAGCCCAATATCGCGCTGTAGGATATAAATTTGCACTGGATAATTATGGTGGGAATCATGTAAGTATGATGTATCTTAAAGAGTTTGATGTTGATTATGTCCGTTTTGATTCTCTTTATACACGTCATATCAAAGAAGAGAAGTACCAAAATATTATCCACGGATTAAATATTACTGCCCATTTATGTGGTGCATCAACGTGGATATTAATGGTTGAAGATGACCAAAGCGATAAAATTGCCTCACAGTTAAAAATCAATGTGAAGCAAGGCAATTTTTATGAAAAAATTAGATTGAAGGAAAAAGAATGAAATACGGCGAAGCGATAGTTGAAAATTTTGATATTGAAAAAGATTTTGAGATTTGGCCCAATGAGCATAAACGTGATTATGTGGTGAAAGTGACATTACCGGAATTTACCTGTCTTTGTCCTCGAAGCGGTTATCCCGATTTTGCAACTATTTATGTCGAATATACGCCGGACAAATGGGTTGCTGAATTAAAAGCAATCAAACTCTATATTAATTCGTTCAGAAACCGCCATATTTCGCACGAAAACAGTGCAAACGAGATTTACTCCGTGTTTGAGAAAAAAATCGCTCCTAAACGTTTAAAAGTGGTTGCAGACTATTATCCACGCGGTAATGTTCACACAGTGATTGAAATCGACAGCGAAAAAATGGGTAAATAAGAGAAATATTTTTAATCAATAATCACACAAAAATTATTGGGAGCTTTTTTAGCATTTTTTTTCTCCAGTGCAAACACTTTTTGGAGGTGCTCGGGGGAACGGATGGATGATTTTGGTGTTTTATAAACCAATACGGCACTTACTCTCAAGAGTTTAAATTCACGGACAACTCCATCACGATCTTCAGCGATAATCGATTCACGATGACGATCTTCTACACTATAAAATTCTAATACCTCTTGAGCAAATTGTTGAATGAGTTTTTGAACTAGTAGGGAGAACTCCTCAAACTTTGTTTCATTTGGGATAGCGGTAGCGGCAAAAAAATCATCCCCCCCGATATGACCGATGAAATAATTGTTTAGGAGAACCTTTTGCATCAATTCAGCGAATAAGATGATAATGCGATCCCCGTTACGAAAACCGTAATGGTCGTTATAGGGTTTAAAATGGTCAAAATCAAAATAACAAAATGCACCTGAGTGTTGAGAATCAAAAGCATTGGCGATGTATTCATTAATCATAAAATTGCCCGGTAATCGGCTCAGAGGATTTTGATCGCGCGCACGGATGAGATTACGCTCATGAACCGCTTCAATCATAATACGGGCGCTTATATACCCAATATATTTAGAGGACTCAACGACCAAAACTCCCGGTGCATGATCGTGCAAAGAGAAAAGCTCGACGATGGTTTCAAGAGGCATCGTAATATCAACAATAGGGATAGTCTCTATGTAGGTTTCTAAGAGTGAAAAGTTAGAGGAGTTGTTTTTAATCAATGATTGCCCAAAAGGGGAGTAAATAATCGCTTTTAATCGGTGTTCATGGATAATACCAAGAGGGATTCCCTGATTATCGATGATGGGAACCAAAGAGAGTTCGTGATCTTTGTTAAACGCGATTAAAAGGGCTTCCATTGTATCATTGACAGAGACTGCTTGTAAAACTTCCAGACGTTTTCTCAAAATATTTTGATCACCCGATAAACGTTTTTCCATTGATGAGAGGGTAAAGATATGGGTATATTTAGGATAAAGATTTTCTATTGTGCAACTGGGGTGCTGGATAAAATATCCTTGCACTAAATGGCATCCTATCTCTTTGCAGAGTAAAAATTCCTCTTCCCTCTCTACCCCCTCCGCGATAATACGGCATCCTATGAGGGTAGAGAGTTGTACCATTTGGCGGGCGAGGAGCTTTTTTTTCGGATCAGTGTCGATGTTATCAATAAAAAAACGGTCTATCTTAATAAGATTCGGGGTGGTGTGGTAGAGCATTTTATACCCTGATTGACCGATACCGAAATCATCAATAGCGATACAAAATCCTTCATGACGATAGTGTTTCATGAGATTGGCAAACTGCTCTATATCGATGATTTCATTGTGTTCTGAGAGTTCAAAGATAATACTTTTATGGTCTAAATTATAGTGCTTTAAAAGTCGTGAAGTATTTCCACCCGAAAAATCTCCCATTTGTATAAGTCGATTATCGAGGTTGTAAAAGAGTTTAATTTTTTGGTGAAAATCGATGAGACAAAATTTTTCGATCACTTTTTTACGCAGTGCTAAATCGAATGAATACAAAATATTTTTCTCAAACAGATGATCAAAAAAAGCACTAATGGATCCAAATCCTAATAACTCTGTTCCACGCAAAAGAGCCTCTACCCCAAAAGTGTCTCCGGAGTGAATATCGACAATAGGTTGGAAGGCAATATCTAAGATGGTGAGATAACGCTGATAAAGTGGGTTAAGCGGTTCCATAATGATAAGTATAGATCAGAGAAATCACCAAATGGTTACAGCTTTTTTATGGAAAGTAATATAAATGTAATCTCTATAGCTTATGATTCGGATAAATAATTCACATGAAAAGGGGCAGAGATGAAAAAGTTCTTATTTCTTATACCGATAAGCTTAGTAGCCGCCAGTAGTGCTTTTTGGTTGAATACCGAATCTTCACACACCAATATTTCACAACCCGTTGCATCTCAAGAGAAGAGTGCAGTAGAACTGTTTACACAAAGCGATCACGCACTCAAACAAATCATTCGTCACGGCGATGAAAACTCAATTGCAGTTTTGAGTTCAACATTGAAAGAGTTAGAGAAAGGGTTGAAACAATACGAACAACAAGGTTTTAGTGTTACAAAAGCAGATGAGTTGATTGCGCAATACAAACAAGACAGTTTGGCAGTTTCATCACTAATCCCCGCGTATCTTCAAAAGTTGCAAACAAGTGATGCGTATGAACAGCAGAATGAGAAAAAATTTAAAGCATCATTGGATCAAATCGGATTGTATGAGTTAAAAGCAACTTTTGAAAAGCTAGAACAAGCACGGGTAAAATACATCAAATCTCCATCTCAAATGACCCAAGATGAGTACGCTCAACTCTCATCAAGTATGAAAAACATTATACGAGAACTCTACCTCGATTCGATGATAGAAAAACCTTTGTATACTTATATAGATAATCATGAACGTTATTTTCAAACCATTGCTACGGTTTATAATAAGGTGGGTGTAGAGAAAATAGAGCGATTAACTCTTAATGAGTATGCTATTAAAGGGGAGTTACAGCTCCTTCCGAAGCTGTAGAATATTATTTGGCGATAAAGCTAAGACAGTAATAGATGGCAGCACTCATGATTCCGGTAACCGGTAATGTGAATACCCATGAGAGCAAGATAGTTTTTATCATCCCTTTTTGTACGCCACCATCGGGTTCCGCTACCATAGAACCTGCTACAGAACTTGAAACGATATGTGTCGTACTAACCGGTGCATGGGCAAAGTTTGCCAATAAGATGGTAATCATAGAGATTGCTTGAGATACGGTTCCTTGCATATAATTGATAGGTCGAGAGCCGATTTTTTCCCCTATGGTTAATACAATTCTTTTGTATCCGATCATCGTACCGACACCGATCGCTAATGCTACTGCAATCATAACCCAGTATGGAACATATTCGGAGGCACTTACTAATGTTTTACGTTGGGTGGCAATGTAATCCGATTTATCTTTATCGATAATTTTTTCAACTTGACCAAAAAAGTTATCGGTACATAAAACAGCAGTATGAACACTCCATCGATCTTGTGGTGAAAGTTCTGAATACGATTTAATCCCCTCTAATTTAGTAGCAACAAGGGCTGTTGTTTCATAGACTTGATTAACATTACATTCGGCAATGGTATTTTTAACTTTCAGAGCACTAATGAGATGTTTTTCACTAACAAGCTGATTGAGAGTAGTATTGTTTTCGGCATAAAAATTGGCCAAATTTGCGGCACTATCGTGGGTTTGTTTGATTTTGTATTCGTGTGAATCCATATTGAGGGCATAGTAGCTTGGTAAAATACCGATCAAAATAATCATGATCAATCCCATCCCTTTTTGCCCATCGTTCGATCCGTGAGCAAAACTGACACCGGCACCTGTCGCGATAATCCCCATACGCATCCAAAAATTTGGACGTTTACGTTTGATTTCATCTTCAGGGGATTTATAATATTTAGGATTATCGAAAAATTTACGTGCCCCTTTCATCATGAGATACGCCAATCCAAACCCGACCAAAGGAGAGAGTGCTAAAGCTATTAAAACTTTGTAAACCGCAGACCAATTGACACTTTGTGAAAAATCAAACCCATGCATAAGGCTAAAGGCAACACTAACACCGATTAATGATCCGATCAAGGAGTGTGAACTCGATACCGGAATACCGAAATACCATGTTCCGAAATTCCATATAACAGCAGAAATAAGGAGAGAGTAAATCATTACCAAAGTAGTATCTTGGTTAGAAGCGACGATAATGTCTAGGGGAAGGAGATGGACAATAGCATAAGCTACTCCGATACCACCAAGCATAACCCCGAAAAAATTCATAATACCTGCCATAATAACTGAATGACCCGGTTTTAAAGAATTGGTATAAATAATCATTGAGACAGCATTAGCGGTATCATGAAAACCGTTAATCATCTCATAAAAAAGAGCGATTAATAGAGATAACACGAGTAAAGCGAGGGTAAGATTACTAACATTACCAAGCGCATCTAAAATTACAGACATACGTACTCCAAGTCTAATATAACCGTAATTATATTACAGAACCGATACGAAAAGGTTACGAAAAGGTTACAATGAGTTTATGAGACGGCGATAAAATCATCGTCATAAAAAGTTGCCGGTATATAAATATTTTCTTCACGCATACACGCTTCACTTTCAATCATTTGAGTGTATTTCTCTTTTATCTCTTGAAGGGTCAATTCTCCCGGTGGTTTTCGTACCGCAATAAAGCCGCATAGTTCGTTTGCATCATTATATTTTGGAGTAACGGTGACAACGACCCAATAAAATGCCCCGTCTTTTCGTAAGTTTTTAACGTACCCTTCCCACGGATTACCTGCTTTTACGGTATCCCACATACTACGAAAACAACATTTTGGCATATCAGGATGGCGAATAAGGGAGTGGGGTTTGCCTATCAGCTCCTCTTTGCTGTATCCTGACATCTCTGTGAAAAGGCGATTAACATAGACTATCTTGCCGTTTAAATCGGTTTCGGTAATCATATTTCCACCCTCGAATTTAATCTCAACATCGGTAGGGGTAGGTCGCTGCATTATTTTTCCTTATAGAAAAGTACCAAGGATTATGACATATTTTACAACAAATATCAATATATAATAGTTACATTTACTATTATCGGAAAAACTGAATAAGTCCCATCACGATTTCAACTCCGATGAGGATGATAATAATCCACTCCAAGTACTCACTTTTTTTGTGGTTGATGATGTCCATAACGAGCAGTACATCTTCTTTGATATGGGAGAGTTTTGCTAGAGCGATTTCGTGTCGGTCATGCAGTTCCAGTGCATATGCGAGGGCATTGTAGAGCATTTCCGCCTCTTCATCATCCCATAAAATATTGGGTTTATCGAGGAGGACGAGGTTGCTTACCATATCGTGTCGGGTGAGGGCTAGCCTAGAGGCAAATCGCATGAGATGAGTATGTTTGGAGAGTGACATAGTATGAATCGATTCGATAATCGAGCGGCTTTGGGCAAAGAGGGTGTCGAGTTGCTTTTCATAATGTTCCAAACCGACGCTTTGACTGATGGCGAGGGCGATGACATTGAGATCGTGGGTGGAATTCTCTTTAAGAAGTATCGTTTCGTTGGTCACTTCAAACGGTTTTGAGAGGGTAGAATCTATCTCGATGGGATAGTCTTGGGTAATAAGCTGTTGTTCATCAAGAGAGATATTGAGGAGTCGAAGGGCATCTAATATGGCGTGTTTCTCTTCGGCGATGAGGGTTAAAACCCCAAAAGGGGCGAGGACAATATGGTATTTTTGGTTTTGACCGTAATAGCCGTTTTCAACCCCTTTGGTAAGGGTTAAATCGAGGGCGTATTCGATGGTAGAGGTGATAAGTGGTTGGGCAAGATAGAGGGAGAGGAGATTCATGGTTGTGCCTTTGTATTAAAATGCATATCTCAGCTCAGCAAATATCGACCTGGTCGGCATTTGATAATCACTCAATTGACCTAAAGAAGAGGCCGGAGAGGGGTCATAGATAGTACGGTTGAAAAGATTACGCACACTTATATTGAGTGCTAAATCTTTGGTGATTTTATCGGTTACGCTGACATTGACTAAAGTGTAATCGGGGATATCACTGCGTGTATCGCCTGCGGCTCGTTTACGATCCGCTACCCAGAATAGTTCTGTATTGGCTATCCATGTGGAGATAAAATTCCAATTTGCGTTAATTTGTCCCAACTGTTTTGGGGTATCGGGTGCCTCTTTGAGGGTACTTTTGAGTTTGGTATTACGGTATGCATAAGCAGCTTTTAGGGTTATTGTATCGATGGGTTTGTAGTTGATTTCGTATTCCAAACCATTTCCTGTTTGTTCACCGATATTAGCAAAGCTACTCCCTAAGGCGTTAATCAGATTTTTGGCATCGTAGTAATAGATATTTACCGTCGTGCGCACTTTATCGGTTGGGTAGTAATCACATGCCAGTTCGTAGGTATCGATAGTTTCGGGCTGAAGATTTGGATTACCGTTCCCTATCGGATTGTTTTGGGCATAAAGTTCGGCGAATGAGGGCGCTCTAAAAGCACGGCCGTAGAGTAGCTTTGTCGTAAGGGTATCGGAGGTCTGCCATACCAGAGCTAATCGCGGGTTGATGGCTGAGCCAAAATCGGAAAAATGGTCATACCGTATTCCAGCAGTTAGATTCCAATTCGGTGTAAATAACCATTCATCCTGAATACTGAAAAAGAGATTTTTACGATTTACGTAATTGGGCATATAATTAGATGAAGTGCCGGTTAAATTTGTCAATGTGCCGTCTATGGGAGTAACGGTTCCATCGATGACTCCCGGACCAAAATTTCCTGAAGTAAAGGGTTCATAGCTAGCAAATGTATATCCACCGCTTAGACGAATTAGATGGTTTTCAAAAGTTTCAGATAATAGGGTGGCTTCATATCCTGCTGTTTTTTCCTCATCTCCCGGTGCTCCAATATATCCATCACTAAAGGTGACAAAGCCACTAAAGGGTTTGCCACCAAAATTTCCGTCCGTTCCGATAGGGAGACGCGCTCCTGCGGGAAAGACATGCAAATAGGTTTCCAGTTTTTGATAGGAGAGGGAAACTTTATGTTCCAAGCTTATGGTATCACTTAGTTTTTGGCGATAATAGAGGTCACTCTGTATCCGTTTGTTTTTACCATAACCATTTGGATCAAGGGCATTGGCAATTCCTTCACCTGTGCCGGCATTGGTGAGTAAACTCCCCCAAATATTGAGTTCTAGGTCATCTTTAACAAAATTGGCATTCAGATTGTACCGCTCATAATGGGTGTTTAATGGACCCGGAGCATTGGATGCGTTGGAACTGAAGGTACGGTCATTGAGTGTTTGGGCGTCTACGCTCATAATGCGGTTGCTATCCCCGTCGCTGGAAGCTGCGGAGAAATTTATCGCATAAGAGAGGTTGTCATTTTTGGCTCCATAGTTTGCCCATAACTCTTTGGTATCAAATGAGCCGTATCGTATCCCTGCTTCACTGTTATCGGTGAGGTATTCGGCATCTTTGGTAATGATGTTAATAACCCCTGCAAAAGCGTTTGCCCCGTAAATAACAGACCCCGGTCCCCTGATTATTTCAATCCGTTTTACCGCACTCAAGGGGATATTTAGTCTCATTATGGGAGCACCCGTTTTTACTCCTTGTAGTGTTGTACCATTCATTAAAATCATGATTTGCGAATTGTATTTGCTCCGAATACCTCGGATGTCATAGTTGCCTGATAGACTCCCTATCCCATTGTATACGTTAAGTCCCGGAACTTCCGCCAAAATCTCATCCAAGGTTCTGGCACTCGATTCGGAAATCTGTTTATCGGTGATAATTGTCGCAATGGCGGGTGCGAGGGAGAGAGGTTTTTGGGTACCGGTGGCGGTTGAGATGGGAATATTTAGCATCTCTTCCATCGAGAGGGATTCCATAATATCAAGGTCACTTGAAGCATTGGCAAGCGATGATAAGAGTAATGTTGTTAAAACAACCGAAATTTTGTATTTCATGGACAATCCTTTGTGTTGATGTGGTTTTACACGATTTTTCTCTCTAAATAGGGTAAATGTATCTCAAATGTCGTACCGTTAGGTATCTCTGAATGGACACTAATCGTTCCGCCCAGTTTTTGAGTTACGAGATTGTATACGATACTCAAACCTAGCCCTGTTCCTCCTGCATTTCGCTTTGTCGTGACAAACGGTTCAAATATTTTATCTTTTATGGATGGATTTACACCTTTACCGTTATCGTGAAATAGTAGATGGATAGTATTTTCCAGTAACTCTAAGGTAATCGTTATTTTGGCATTTTCCATATCTTTTTCAAAAGCGTGCAAAATTGCATTAGCGATTAGATTATTGAAGAGTTGGGCAAAAACACCGGGGTATGAGTAGATAGAGATGTGTTCAGGTGAAATAATCTCTACGTCAATAGGGATATGTTTGAGCTTATTGTGAAATGTCTGTACGATTTCATAGAGATACTCTTTAAGATCAAAATCGCGCAAATCGTTCGTGCTTTGATCAATCGAGATTTGTTTAAAACTTTTAATCAGTTCGGCGGCTTGGGTGACACTTTTAAAAAGGAGTTGGGAGCTTTGGAGAATAACGTCTAATTTTTTCTCCATCTCTGAGCGGGTGAGTGTCCCCTCGTTTAACCCTTTTTGTATCGCAGCACTCTCTCTGGTGATGATAGAGCTTCCCGTTACGGCATTTCCCAGCGGTGTATTTACCTCATGGGCAACACCCCCGACGAGATTACCTAGTGCCGCCATTTTTTCGGATTCAATGAGCTGATTTTGTGCTTGTTTAAGGGAATCCAGACTATTTTGAAGCTGATGTGTCCGTACCTCTACCCGTTTTTCAAGATCTTCGGTTAGTGTTTGCGTTTCACTTAGCATCAGGTTAAAAGCATCGTAGAGTCGGGCGATTTCATTTTTACCCTCATAGGTGACGCGAAGGGAGAAATCACGTTTATCTGCAACCAGATTGGCACTTTGCGCCAGTGACAATATGGGGTGAAGCATGTAGTCCCCTAGCTTATGAGAAACGAGAATAACAAAAATAATTAAGGTGATAGAGAAGATGCCAAGAGGTATTATGAGGTTATTTAAACTCTCGATAATTCCCGATGCGCTTTTAATCAAATAAAGATATCCCAGCACCTCTTTGCCGTGTTTGATGGGGAGGATGATTCGATATTCAGCATCACGGGTTAACCAAGTATTGTTAATAAATCCGTTTTCGGCATTAAAGCTAGCAGGTTCGGAGCGTTTAAGGGGATTGATTTCGCTAAACAGTTGATGATTGCTATCATAGACGGATACCTGAATGACGGAATGCTGATTTTTAACGGCTTTTAGAATCTCTTCTGCCCCTTTGGAATCAAAAAAAGCTAATGGGGAGAGTACAGTATCGGCGATAAATTGTGCCTCCAATGTACTTTCATGGATAAAACGGTGTTTTTCATTCAGTAGCGTCAATACCAAAGCGAAGATGGTCGCTATCATTAATATCAACGCACTGAGCGACGTAAAAATAACGATGAACTGACGGGTAATAGGGTAATTACTTAACTTCATTATTCTCTCCGTTTGGTTCTACAATCTTGGCGAGTTTGAGTAATCGGTAATCTGCCTTTAGGTGAGTGTCGGAGAGCCTTTTTTCATTGATGACTATTTTGTATTTGTTGTTATCCAGATAAAAGACAACACCGGCACCATCGTAGATATTATCATAATTGTTTCCGACAATTAATGTTGTTTGGTTTTTGAGAATTTGGGCAATTTGATTGAGGGTATTTTTATTGGCATTAACGATATAGATGATTTGACATGATAAGAGTATCCGTTTATCGGTAGTGCTATCTACCGATATAACATCCAAAGAGCGGTCATGCAACTCTTTGTCTTTGTAAAGTTTTTGGAGATTTTGAGCAAAATCATTATCACCGACAACGCAGATTTTTATCGTTTTTTCGGGTAATTGCGGCCAACTGATAAAAGAGCCGATACGCTGTAGCATGATTCCTTTGATATCGGTTTCGGATAATGCGTACAAAGATGTAGTAGATAGTAAAAAAACAAGAATAACTGTTTTTATGGAGGTATACATCAGAGAAGTTCGGGCGATGGCTCACCCAAAAAATATCCTTGGGCGTAATCGATTCCCATTGATTTGATGATGTCGTATACTTGGGAACTGTGGACAAATTCCGCAACGGTTTTTACTTCTATTTTGTGGGTAAAAAAGAGGATGGTTTCGGTCACTGTACGCGATTTATCGTTGCAATCTATATCTTTGATATAGGTTCCGTCGATTTTGACAATATCGAGATCCAGATTACCGAGTTGTGCGAAGTTTGAGCATTGAACCCCAAAATCATCCAAACATAGATGATATCCCAGTGATGTCAGTTCGTTTAGATGTTTTTCGGCGATAGGGTTGGTCAAGATGCTATTATCTTCGAGAATCTCGAAATATATTCGGTCACTCTCTATTTTGTACTGGAGACGTGTTTGTTCGATAAATTCTACAAATTTCTCTTCCAAAAGATCTTGATCGGTGATGTTGATGGTAAAGCCAAGAGTGTTGTTTGCAAATTTGGCACATGCTTGATCAAACATTTTTTGTGTTATCTGATAGAGCAACCCCGCATAGCGAGCTGTCGGGAGAAAAAGAGGGGGAGTGTATATCACCCCATCGCGCTCAAGACGGACAAGGGTCTCATATTTGACGATTAAGCCGCTTTTGCACTCGACGATGGGTTGATAATAGGCGATTAATTTATCGTTATCGAGGGCATCTTTGAGCCATTTTGTCCATTTGGTATTTTCTTTGATCTGGGTGATAACCGCTAGATCATCGGAGTAGACTTGTATTCGATTTCGACTCATTTTCCGCGCTTCGCGTAGAGCGATTTCGGCTTTTTGAATCATGTTGCCGATATCGTGTTCAACTACCCCCATGGTGACGTTGATGCGATGTTCCAGCCCATTGATGAGGAAAGAGTTCTTGGTGATGCTGTTTCGGATAGCTACAACCTCTTTTTGAATATCCTGAGCTGTTTTATGACAGGTTAAAAGAGCGTAAATATCGGCTTCAAGACGGTAAACACCGCAATCAGAACTGGAGGTGTGGAGCAAAATATCAGCAAATTGCAACAGCATTTGATCACCCACTTCAAATCCGTATACGTCGTTAATCATGCTAAAAGAGTCGATATTGAGCAAAATCAGTGACATCGGTTCATCGTTGTCTAAATCATAGTTGAGTTTAACCCGATTTCCCAAACCGGTCAAGCTGTCGGTTATAAGGGTGTTATAAATCTCATTTTTTTTGTTGAGGAGCTCGATGATTTGTTTGTACTGCGAAAGGGCGCTGCGGATGGTAGTATAAAGCCGATCGGTCGTTAATTCTGTTTTTTCTTTGTAGTCGTTGATATCGTAATGATCGATAACGTATCGCTCCGGTGCTACACCGGGTTGTCCCGTTCGGATGATGATTCTCACCATCATGTTATTAAAACGGAACCGGATGGTTTCGACCAAATCGAGCCCAGCGGTATCCGTTTCCATAACCACATCAAGCAAAATTATGGCTATATCATCGTAATTTTTTAAAATTTCTATCGCTTCTGAGGCGCTGTAGGCGGATAAAAACTGAAGAGGCTTACGCTCATAGATAAAATCATGAAGTGCAAGTTTGGTAAAAGAGTGAACCTCGCTGTCATCATCGACAATGAGTACTTTCCACCTCGCTTCAGGTAGTGTTTCCTCCTTTTCGGGGGCGAATAAAAGTTCATCGGCATCCATTATGTATCCTTCTCAATTTCGCTTGATAGCTTAATGATATTATGATAATTATAAAAATCTTATAAAGTTTTTGAGGAGGATAGAAGAAATGGTGACGGGGGAGATTTTTGGGAGCATATCACCCGAATTTTCCGGTGATGTACTCTTGGGTGAGTTTCTCTTTTGGGGTGACGAATATCTCTTCAGTATGGCCCAATTCGATCAAATCGCCCAAATACATAAATCCGGTGTAATCGCTTACACGCGCCGCTTGTTGCATATTATGGGTAACGATGATGATGCTCACTTTTTCTTTAAGTTCGATGACGAGTCTCTCAATCCCTTGGGTAGAGATGGGGTCGAGTGCTGAGGTAGGTTCATCAAACAAGAGAACTTCGGGCTCAACGGCGATGGCACGTGCGATACAAAGACGTTGTTGCTGTCCCCCTGAGAGACCGTTTGCATCGTGTTTTAAACGATCACTGACCTCTTTCCAGATAGCGGCATCTTGGAGTGCTTTTTCAACCCGTCCATCGAGTTCGGATTTATTTTTTATCCCTTGAAGGCGTAAACCGTAGGCGACGTTATCGTAAATCGACATCGGAAACGCTGTCGGTTTTTGGAAAATCATCCCGATACGGGTGCGAAGGTGAATCAAATCTTCTTTGGGAGAGAGGATATTGTGCCCTTCGAACTCGATTTCACCGCTGTAGGTGTTCCCTGGATAGAGGTCGTGCATACGGTTGAATGAACGGAGCAGGGTGGTTTTACCGCATCCTGATGGTCCGATAAGAGCCGTTACCGCATGTTTGGCGATGGGCATCGTAATCTTTTTTAAACTTGGAGCCGCAGCACCTTTGTAGGTAAATTCAAAATTACGGACATGAAGAGCGCACTCTTCTTTGATATCGATAATACTTGCCATAGTTATTTCCTTTTTCCCATTAATAAAATAAGTCGTCCGATGATATTTAGACCCAAAATAAACATCGAGAGGATAAAGGCGGCTGCCCATCCCAGTTGTTGCCAATCATCGTAGGGACTGATGGCGTAGTTAAACATTGTCACCGTCAATGAAGGCATCGCTTCGTTTAGATCGGTGGTAAAAAAGTTATCGTTAAACGAGGTAAAGAGCAACGGTGCCGTCTCTCCCCCTACACGGGCGATACCGAGCAACACTCCTGTTAAAATCCCCGCTTTGGCACCGCGATAGACGACGTCCATGATCACTTTGTATTTCGGTGCTCCGAGGGCAAATGCCGCTTCGCGCAATGTTCCCGGTACGAGTTGAAGCATATCGTCGGTGGTACGCAAAATAACAGGAATCATAATAATTGCTAGAGCAATTGCCCCTGCCCATGCACTGAAATGACCCATCGGCATAACGACAACGGCGTAGACGAATGCTCCGATAACGATAGAGGGTGCCGACATCATGATATCACTGATATCACGAATCGTATGGGCGAGAGCGGAATTTTTACCGTATTCACTCAAATACGTTCCCGCCATAATCCCCAGCGGTACACCGATGAGGGTCGCAAGACCTACGAGAATGAGTTGACCAACAAGAGCATGTTTGAGACCGCTCTCAGGATATCCAGGAGGAGAACCCTCATAAATAAAGATATTCCAGTTGAGGGCATCCACCCCTTTCATCATCAAGACTCCGAGAATCCAAAACAAAAAGGCGAGGGCGATAACAGCGCTGAGGGTTGAGAACCCTAGTGCGACTTTGTTAATGAGAATCCGTTTTTGTACGGCTGTCATGATGCTTTCCTCACTTTGCGTAAAAAGTAAAACTTCGCAACCGCGATGACGACAAAACTCATAACCAACAAGGTTAATGCCAATCCAAAGAGGCTGGAAAAATAGAGCGAACTGTCAGCTTCGGTAAATTCGTTAGCGAGAGTAACCGGAATCGAGGTGGTCGGATCGAGGATGCTTCCGGGGACTTTGTGGACATTCCCCATAACAAACGTAACCGCCATCGTCTCACCGATAGCACGTCCAAGTGCGAGGATTACCGAACCGATGATTCCTGCTTTGGCATAAGGGATGATAACGTCTTTAATAACGTCCCATTGGGTCCCACCGAGTGCATACGCTGACTCTTTTAGGATATCGGGGGTGGTGTTCATCGCATCACGGGTGACGGCTGCCATAAACGGCAAAATCATGATTGCCAAAACAATCCCTGCCGCTAAAAGACCAATCCCCATCCCTCCGAAAAGTTCACGTAAGATGGGAACAAAGAAGAATAATCCCCACATACCGTAAATAACTGAGGGAATCGCGGCGAGAAGTTCGACACTCACCCCGAAGAATCCTTTAATCTTGTCGTGAGCGATTTCGCTGAGGAAAATCGCAACCCCGATAGCTACGGGGATGGCTAATAGCATTGCCAAAAAGGTTGAAGCGACCGAGCCGAAAATCGCAGCGTATGCCCCAAATTTATCAACATTCGGTGCCCATTCGTCATTGGTTATAAAATCAAAACCAAAAGCGTGCATCGCTTCGGTTGATTGGTTGAACAATACGACAAAAATCCAGGCAACGATGATGAGGATTAAGAATGCACTGAATCGGGTCAGATTGTGAAAGAGTGTATCAATCATGGTTTGCCTTGAGCAAAATTTTGATGGTATTCTACAAATTTTTGATTACAACATTGTTACCAAAGGGGATGCTGAATGACGTCTAAACACCTATATTACTTCGTCATGATTGAAAAAGAGGAGTTTGGAAGTGAATTTAAGTTTTGGACTTTTTTGGCGGTTCGCAGAGATGTTGGAGAGAAAATCCAAACGTTGATCCCTCGCCTAAAGTGGAGGTGATAGTGAGGGTGGTTTCGTGCAGTTTGAGTATGTAGCTGACGATAGAGAGACCAAGCCCCATAGAGTTGTCCCAACGGTTCTTTTGGACGCGGTAAAATTTGTTGGTGATGTTTTCGAGCTCATTAGGTGCTATACCTATCCCTTTGTCGCTTACGGTGAGCACTTCATCGGTGAGGGTAAGGGTTACTGCTTCCTCAGAGTATTTGAGGGCATTGTCGATGAGGTTGGTGATGACCATATCAATCATGGTTTTGTCGGCGTAAACATCTCGATGGAACTCGTTAAAGAGGATGCGACGGTTAGAATATTTCCCTTGAAGTACCGAAATGGTATCACTGCACACTTCACCCAAATCAAAATGGGTTGGTTTGATGGAGAGGTCGTTATTTTCGAGTTTGACCGAGAGGGCAAGACGGTCGAGCATGAGGGTTATTTTTCGGGTATTGGAGAGAATTTTGTCTAAAAATTTATCCCGAATCTTGAAATCGATATTGGGATCATCGCGGAGTGTCTCAGCATACCCCATTACCGCTGCTATCGGATTTTTAAACTCATGGCTGATGGCGGAGAGGATATCGTTTTGCTGTTTGTTGATAAGGCGAAGTTTGGCGGTATGTTTGCGCTTTTGTTTATCGCGGTTATTGAGTTTTTTGACCAAATTTTTGAGCAAAATGGAGATTTGTAAAAACTCTCTAAAATATTGGGGCTTGAGGGGTGCTCGGTAGTTTTTTGCCGATACTTGATCTAAAAATTGGGTGATTTGGAGAATATCGTAACGGGCTTTTTTAGAGATGTTGTACGAAATGGCGAGGGCAATAATCATCAAAATAGTAAACGAGGCAAAGAGTTTGAGCCAAAGGGTATAAAAGTGTTCCATAACTCCGTCTAAGCCCATCGCCAAACGGATATAAAAAGTTCTCTCAGAGGTAACTACTTTGTGGGCGACGTAGATAAAATCGGTTTTAAGTGTGTTGGAATAACGGATAGAGATACCATAAGGAGCCCTCATCGCCTCCATTATCTCGATGCGCCCTAGATGATTCTCCATCGTGTTTTTATCGGCGTCGCTTTCGGCGATTACCTCCCCTTGCTCATTGATAACGGTGACCCTAAAAAATGTTTTTCCCGCAGCGGTGGAGGCAAAACGGGTGAGATCATCGGCGGTGGTGAGGAGGGGCTCTAAAAGATAGATTGCTTGGATGAGTTGTTCTTCGCTTTGTTTAATAATCATCGATTTAAGGGTAAAAAAACTAATCAGCGAAGCGGTGATAAGTGCAGCTGTAAAGAGACCTAAGACGTTGAGAAAAAAGAGCTGATGGATCCTTAGCACAGTGTGTAGCCAACTCCTCGGACGGTTTTAATGTACTCTTTGGTTTTGTCGGGATCGATTTTCTCTTTGAGACGGTTGATCGCGACATTGACGGTGCGGTCTTGATACACCTCACCCTCTCCCCAAACATTTTCTAAAAGTGTATCACGATTTAAGACAATATTTTGATTATTGATGAGGGTATAGAGGAGATCAAATTCGAGTTTGGTCAGCTCAATCGGTTGAGATTCTATCAAAACCGTCCTTGCGGCGATATTCATGGTGATATCACGATAGGTGAGCGAACCTTCATTAGCGGTTTTTTTGGTGCGTCGAAGCATCGCTTTGACACGCAAGGTAAGCTCTTTCATACTGAACGGTTTGGTGAGATAATCGTCTCCCCCCCGCTCAAACCCTTGTTCGATATCGCTCTCTTTATCTTTAGCACTGATAAAAATAACGGGAGTTTGAATACCTCGATGACGGAGTGATGCGACAAATTCAGACCCTTCTGCTCCGGGGAGGTTACGATCCATAAGGATAAGATCGACATTTTCCTCTTCGAGCACTTCACTCACCCGTTTGGTATTGAGAAACCCGATAGTCTCATATCCCTCACGCGCGAGATTAAACTCGATAAGCTCTAAGATATCCTCTTCATCTTCAACGATTAATATCAATCCATTCACAATTTTGCCTCTTTGTATTGCTAAGGTCAGCTAATCTCCCGTATCCGAAAGATACGGGTAGCTTTAGGGGGAGTTTATAACATTTGTTTCAATAAAAACACGCAAGCGTGTTTGGGCTCTCTGCCGAAGTGAACCAAGTGTTAACGTAGCCAATCGGGATGTATTCCGATGGCGTATTAAAATAAATGTATTTCGCCGCCTTTTTGGGCATAAACCAAAAGTGCGGCGATGTTGACGGTGCGATCACCGGTGCGCTCCAGCTTGCGAAGCGTCCCTAAAACTTTGACGTACTCTATGGAGAGTTCACCCGAATCGATAATGACATTCAGAAGCTCTTTCTCCATAATCGAAAAGATATCATCGTTTTTCGACTCTTCGACCATCACTTTGCGGTAGAGTTCATCGGTGTCGCACTCATCGATAGCATTTAAACACGCAAAGATGTATTGTAGCGCATTCAGTGTCGTTTTGTGGAGTTGAACGATTGTGGAGGTTAGGGCACTTAAATCGCATCCGCCGTTACAATGCTCTTGCAACCTACGATTGTATTTTTTGACCGCATCACCGATACGATCGAGCTCATTGGTCATTTTTAAAAAGGCGACGAGCATCCGCAACTCTTCGGCTTCAGGACCGAACAGAGCAAACGTCTTAATAATTTCATTATCGATAGCATTAGCATCGTTTTGGGCATTTTTAAGATGATTTTTGGATTTTTCATACCCTTCATCATTATTGGTCTCGAACGCGTTAAGGGTCTCTTGAGAGGCGGAAATAATTTCACCGACCAATGCGCTGAGTTGAGTTCTAATGCCATTCATTTTGTTTTGATAGCGTGGGAGCATGTGTCTGCCTTAGTCTAAATATGGTTGTGGGATTATAGGTTGCTTTGATAACAATGCGGTTACAAAGATGCCAAACAATTGTAATCTTTTCGTTACCAGATTGTCCTACACTTTCGCCATCAAACATTCCAAAAGGATTCCACTCATGTTTAAAAAAGTAACTCAAGGGCTCGTAATCGCTGCTATCGCTGCTACCTCTATGATCGCTGCGGAAAAAATCAACGGTGCAGGAGCAACTTTTCCGGCTCCATGTTATTATGACTGGGCGTACAACTATCAAAAAGCAACTCACACACGTGTAAACTACCAATCAATCGGTTCAGGCGGCGGTATTAAGCAAGTTTCTGAGCGTATCGTTGATTTCGGTGCAACCGATGCTCCAATGACTCCAAAAGAGTTGGATGCGGCAAAATTGAACCAATTTCCTGCGGTTATCGGTTCTATCGTCGTTGCACACAATATCCCGGGTATTGCGGATGAAAAATTGAAATTGAAAAACTCTGTTGTTGCAGAAATTTTTGCAGGAACCATTACTATGTGGAATGATCCTAAAATTGCTGCGGACAACGCAGGGGTAAATCTTCCGGCAGAAAAAATTGTTGTTGCTCACCGTTCAGACGGATCGGGTACAACCTATGTATTTACCGATTATTTGAGTGAAGCATCTAAAATGTGGAAAAGCAAATTCGGAACCGGTAAAGCAATCGGTTGGGCAACCGGTGTCGGCGGAAAAGGGAATGAGGGTGTAACCAATATCATCAAACAAACTCCATACTCTATCGGATACATCGAAAACGCCTACAAAGAGAAAAATCACCTCTCAGCAGCAACATTGCAAACAGCCGAGGGCAAATGGGTTCCGGCAACATTGCCAAACTTCCAAACAGCCGTTAAACAAGCAAAATGGTCTAAGAAAGATCACTTTTACAGCTCACTTGTAATGCAAGACGGTTCATACCCGATTGTAGCAGCAACCTTTATTTTGATGCCACGTGAAAAAGCGGATGTAAATGCAGAAGTTATTAAATTCTTTGACCACTCATTCCGTAATGGTGACAGAGCAGCTGAAAAACTTGGATACATTGCACTTCCGGTTGAAACAACAAACATGGTACGTGAGTACTGGGCAGGGAAATAAATCTTCCATTGTTGATTTCTGTCATTCCCGCGAAGGCGGGAATCTAGCTGGATCCCCGCCTTCGCGGGGATGACAAAAGCTCCAAGTCACCTCTAAGCCCATTTTGATGGTTTTAAAGGTGTCTCTAACCAGACCCACGTTTCATTTCTCTCTCCTTCTTTCTTCCTTTTTAGATAAAGCTTGCTAGCCCTCTCTTGCGTATGCGCTTGGGCTACATTTCTCCCTTTTACAACATCAAAAAATTTATAATTACCATTGGTTTTCTTTATTGTAATCGTTTCGTAATGTAACATCAGCGTAATTTTCTTTTTCTACAATATCAATATTAATTTACAGGAGTAACACGAATGAAAAAAGTAGTATTATCAGCCCTTGCTGCGGCGACAATATCCGGTGTGGCATACGCTGACACGTTGACACTTTATACAGATGCTAAAACAGGTCAAGTGTTTACAACATCAGGTGAAGGGCGTGTTGAGATGGGTGATTTCGTGGACGCGAAAACCGTTGATATGGGTAATCGTGAACAATCATCAGCCCTTAGCGAATACCAAGACGCGATGAAAAAATATACGGGCGTTACCTCTAAGGCGAAAAAAATCGAATTTAGCGGTACGCATTATCTTGGATTTACTAGTGCAAACCCTAGTACCAAAGTAACGGATGCAGCTGCTGGTGTAACGTCAAAATATCCAGCACGATCATCTGGTTTTGAAATGCGCCGTAACTATCTTCAAGTTAAAGCGTATTTCAATGATAAAGATTATGCACGTGTTACTTTGGATACGACAAAAGAGTTAGCATCATTTGTTGGTACAACTGAAGATTCAGGTACAGATAACTTGAAAACTTCACAAAATGGTGGATTTGCAGATATGTATGTCAAATATGCTTATCTCTATTTAGATAATGTTCTCCCATATACAGGGGTTGAAGCAGGTATCGTTCACCGTCCGTGGATCGATTACGAGGAGCACAATGCATGGAATTACCGCTCTATTCAAAAAGTTATCCTTGAAGAAAAAAATACACCAACAGAAACGGGTGTAGACTTGGTTAACTCAGCAGATTTCGGGGTAAATTTCCAAACGAAAACAAGTATCTTCAGTTCTGAAATCGGTATCTTCAACGGTGAAGGTTATCATGGAGATAAAATTGCTGGAAATCAACAAAATGATTCACACCTTTCTGCTGAATGGCGTTTGACAGGTCACATTCTTGGTGATGGTACAAAAGTAGGTAAAAACGACCGCACAAAAGATACTTTTGCAAATATTTCTACTTACGGTTTGATATCTCATAACCATAAAGATAACAATGCTGCGCTTGCGGATATAAAAGAATACAATCGTGCATTTTATGGTGTTCATGCTGTATATAACCAACCAGCATTCTTGTTAGCAGCACAATATTTTAAAGCAAAAGATGAGTCACGTACACCAGATCTTGTAACAGTGGCTGATGGTTCAGCAGGTTTTGATAAGAAAGATTATACCGGGTTCTCAATCAATGCTGAAGTTCGCCCTATGACAGATTGGACAATCATTGGACGTTATGACAAGTATAAAGTTGAAGCCGATGTGAATGGTGCCCTCTATTCAAATATTGAAGGCGATAAGCTTACAGCCGGTGTGGTTTATAATATGAATAAAAATGTGAGTTTTATTGCTTCAGCTAAATTTGCTGATGAAAAAGATACAAAAGTGGCAGCAAAAGCAAACGATGATGGCGAATCTAAAGATGTTTACATGCTTACTACAGAAATTAAATGGTAATCTGACCTTTAATATTTCTTTTCTTCTCCCGTCATCCCCGCTTAGGCTGGGATGACAAAAACAACCATAGAATGATAAACCCTTCTCTTTTCTGCTACAATCTCCTTTTAAAATAATAAAATAAGTGATTTTATGGATAAAGTGACCCTCGTATTGACATTGATAGGTTTGCTTTTTTCCTCTATGGTGTTGGTGTTTCTTTACATTGTGTTGGGACGTCCAAAGAAAGGTATTGAGAGTGAGTCAAATGAGCCTCTGAGCTTCAAACAGCTCGAAGCGATTATCCATTCTTCTACCTCCTCAAACAAAGCTTTAAACAGTGCCGCCAATGAAATTTTGAGCCGTTTTATCTCTATCACCGATATTTCTCATTATCAAAAACTGATTGAGGCGATATCGACACATGCTAACACTGATTCCAATCTGATATCTAATTTTGAAAAACGTCTTCGTGATGCCAATCCGAAATACAAAGAAGATATTCGTAAAGCCCTCAAAGAGGGATTAGGGAAGAGGGATAAGAAATAGATTATTCATGATTTACAGAATCTTTATAGTTCTGAAAAATCTGACTATCAAGGTTTTTTTCAAGCATAAAATTTACTTTATTAATTGCTTCGTCAATTATTTGAATATTTGTTGTTTGAAGTAATCCATTTGGATTAATCTTTCGATGATAATGTAAAATTTTTGGGTTAGCTAGAAGTTTCGTTGATAAAGGCTCTGTTTGCTTTAGATGCGTTGGGCAGTTGTAGTCAAGCGATAGTAATGCATAATCTTGTTGCGTATTGGTTAACGCAAGTGCAAACGAAATTTGATCAATATGAATTATTTTATTACCCAAAAGCTCTGTAAAAAAACTATCTTCGAGCATTTTCTGAGCATACTCTTTCCATGTTAGCCCAAATTGTTTTATTGCATTTGAGGGGATACCGTATAGCCCACCATTGAAATTACCCTCGTACGTTGGTTCTTTATTGAGTGTATCGGTTGTGATAGGAGGTTTTTTAAGAGAAAAGTAATCAAATATTATATCTAAATACTCAATCTTAGGATTATTCATATCGACAATTTTGCCGACAATTTTACCCGAAATGTTTAATGTGTCGATATAAGCAGCCAAATCTTCTAAGATTGCCATGTCTGCATCACAAAAAAATACATACTCTGCATCGTAAAATTCTTCAGTTTCTAATTGCTGTAATTTATTGCAATATTTATTATCTCCCCATGGTTGTATGTATCGGATATTAACTCTATATTTTAGTAAAAAAGATTCATAAAGATCATTTTTATGAGTTAAATGTGCAAAAATACGTTCACCATTGACTTTTGCAATATTAATTAGCGAAGTAATAAAAATGTATCCTTGCCAATAAAAAAGGGGAGTATTATCGATAACGCAACTGTAGAATATTTTTTGATTAGTATTCATATATTTTTTACTATAATAAATGAGGTGTATTTTTTAATTTTTCATAGAGTTTATCATATAAGTAATAGGGCGAGAATATGATATTTAAATCATTTGTTTTGATAAACTGGCTCATATCGGTGAGATCTAGCATGTAGCCGTCGCTTCTATCTATAATATCATATGTTGCTTTTTTATTTAGCAAATTTTCAAAAATTTTGACAATATCTAAAACCTTATACCTATAATCATTGGCAAGATCTATTGTAATAGATGAATGTGAATATTTTAGATAGGCTTCGACTAAATTTTTTACATCTTCTATCTCAATAACATAGCGATACGCTTCGTTGTACAAGTGAAACTCTTGATCGTTTATGATTGACTCATACAAAAAATTGATAAGTGTTTTGTGATGTTTGAGATGTCCAAAAAGTTGCGGAATTCTAAAAATATAATAGCTTTTGGAATAATTTTTGATTAGTTGCTCCATCTCAGCCTTATGCTGATAATAGCGATTTTTTGGATATTCTTTGCTGGAGAGTGCACAACTGCTGAAATAGATGAATTTTTTATCATTATGAGATTGCAGTGTTGAAAGCAACAGTTGTCGCTCACGATCAAATTGAGATTCATCCGTACAATTTGAGTTTGGGACTCCACTTGCAAAAAAAACAATATCATCATGTGGTGTATTGATAAATGCTTGCGCAAGCTGTCCATTGCCTATAATCATATCCATCAAACCTATTAAATTTTATTGTTATACTAATTTGATATTATACACGCTATGTATCATCGGAGTGTCATTAAAAATAAATAAATAAAGTTTTATTATCAAAAAAATCATCCATTTTAGAGATCATATATGACATATTATAACATAATTTGATAGTTAAATTGGTGAAACAGAAGTTCAAAATGGGTGAAGTCATAGCTTAAAATGATTTTCAAAGTTCCTAAAGTACAAATTTTTCAGGGATGACTGTTTATAATAGAATAAAAATTTTAAGAACACAAAATGGTGGGTTATGCCATACTTGCTAATCTCTGTTCTTTGAATTTAGACAATATATTTATAACTTGCTGACTAGCATAAAAAATTGTATCAATCTTACCAGATATAATTGTAATAACTCGTCCTGAATCTTCGACATAACAAGATCTATCATCATTTATACCAGAAGATTTTGTTTTATTGCTAACTGCGGTGAACTATATATGAAATTATTTTAAAATCTGGGAAATATTTACTTATTTCAATTTCTATTAAACTCAATATCAAATAATTTAGTTCTTTCATAATTGACCTTTTATACCATTTGTATTTTATACTTGCAATATTTTTTTATAATTTAAGTTTTATTTTGTATTATGTTTATCATATTATCGATTATATTATTTTCAAATTCAAACCCTGCTTGTGTTGCATAGTGAGTTGCGTCATGCCAGATGTAGTCATTCGATGGAAATGGGCAATCAATAACAGTAATCATTGGATTTGAATTTGTAATTTCTAAAGCTCTGTGATTCAAAATAATAATATGAAAGTTATTATTGTATTTATGCAACATTTTTATTAAAAGGTTAAAGTCAGAAAAATCTGATTTAAACATACTATATATAAAGAATGTTTTTTTTCCGTTTTTTAATACATTTATAAAATTTTCAACCCTATCGCGATACCTTTTTGATAATTTATCAATATCATCTACACCTAAATCGGTATCATGATTATAAGTTACGCGATATTTTAAATTTTTCCAACAACGCCAATCCTTTTCATAAAAAAGATTTTCACATTTTGAGTATTCTTCAAATTCGTCATCAAGAATTCGGCATAAAGATTCTCCGAAATGAACCGCTAAATCAAAAGGCATAGACAGACGACCAAATTCTTTCGTTTTAATTATTCCCCATCTTGTTGGAATTACACGACCTATACAATTTTCGCCCAAAGAAATAATATTAATGTTAGTAAAAAAAATATTATTCTTATTAATTAATCGAGTTTTTACGATTTTTTGCAATATATTGATTTGCATTTGTTGTTGATCACTAAGTTCATCAGAGTTATTTAATTCATCAAAATGATCTTTTTTCCCGTTTCCAATTTCTTGTATGATTTTTTTATTGTTATGACCTATGTTCATTATTGGGGGGTCCTTAGAGATACTTTATGCAAGATGCATCAAAATTGTACTTAAAAATACTGAAATCTACATTGATTGCTATTTCTTTTGGTTTATTTTTTAAGATTATGTGTTAGTATAATTAAAGCCCAATAGAGACAGAGGATAGAGTAGCGTGGTATACAATCTATTAATTTTTATCTCTCTATTTTATTCGTTAGCTTCAGCAGATTATACAAATTATCATCTTAAGAAGAATGATGATATTATCGAAAAAATTCAAACTATTTTAAGTGAAAACAACAATAGTAATATAAAAATTTCACTAGAACGAGGAGAATACCAGCTATCAAATATAAACGCGATGCATCATTTATTAGAGTTTAACAATGTTAAAAATTTTGAACTTGACGGGAACGGCTCCGAGTTAATTATTAACTCAGAGCATAAAGGATTTATTCGCATAACAGATAGTGAAAATATCCACTTTTCAAACTTTAGTATTGACTATTCAACACTACCGAATGCTAGTGGTAAAATAATCGCAATAGACCGAAAACAGCACCATATAATCTTAAAAATGGATATAGACAATACGCACTATTTGGAAAAAAATTTTCATAATACTATTGAAAAGAAAATTTATGCTTTCGCATTTATATCTCCGGGTATTGTTAAAAGAGGAGGCACGCCCGTTACTTTTATCAGAGATATAGATTTTATGCCAAATGGTAATGCTGTGCTTTCTTATGAAGAGGGTAATACATCATTGGAAGTAACCGATAACATAACGATTGTATTTCGCTATAAACAGCCGCTTGTTAATATGCAATATTCTAAAAAATTGTATTTTAAAAATATTACAGCATACGCCTCGCCCTCCGGTGTATTTGTAGGTAAAGAAGTGACCGAGCCAATGTTTGACGGATGCAATGTTTTATTAAAGAAAGGGCGAAATATTTCTAGCAATGGTGATGTATTTCATTTTCAAAGTTCTCGCGCAGGAATAAAAATCAGTCATGCCACTGTTGAGGGTGTAGGGGATGATATTATAGCCTTGTATAGTTCCCCAATGAAGAGTGAGAGTATTTTATCGGTCAATACTTTGGCGGTAGAACCTAAAAACTTTATTATGCAAAATGGAGATCGTATTGATTTTTTTAATGAAGTGAGTGGTGAAATTTTTCATTCCAATACAGTCAGTAATATTGTGAAAAAAAATCAACAATTCTATGTGCAATTTTCATCTAATTTACCACCAGATATAGATTTAAAGGCCTTAAAGCTCTATGATAGAAATTGTAACAGTGAAGGTTTTAGTATCGAAAATTCAATCTTTAAAAATTCGGTTCGCTATGGATGTTTTTTACTAAGAAGCTCAGGTGGATTGATTAAAAATAACCTATTCACTAATCTTGGGGGTGCGGCAATATCCATCAAAAATATATTTAAAGCACAAGAAGGTTTAAATTCAGAAAATATCACGATAGCTGAAAATAATATGTCTAACTGTGGGTATGGATTTGTAAAATCATTTCCATTGATTGAAATTAGATTTTCTAAAAAATCTGGGGTTTCAGGCAGCGATACACAAAAATCTATCCGAATCATTCATAACAAGATGGAAAATGAAAAACTTTTTTCAATACAAAATGTAGCAAATTTTTATCTTGAACAATAAAATTTAATCTATATTTGTTCCTGCTTAATACACTTCTCATTCTTGAATTGTTGTTGATTTACCAGATCTTCAGCTTGAGAATTATAGAATAAAATAAAATTGTTAGATATACATTTTAAGAGAAGTTTTATAAAAAGCTTAAATTGTATTATTATTGTTTATTTATCAAACTAAGGTATGGGAAAATGGAATGCAACACAGCTGCACACGCAGTTAAGAAAGAAGCGAATTTACTCATGATGCTAGGTATGGATTTGGAAGCTTTGCAAGCAAGCATTGAATCTTCTGAGAAAAATCTTGCCATAAAATATAATCTTAGAGATATTATAAAAGAGCGACTTGAGAACAAAACAAACCCGCTTTTTGACAAAATAAATATAGTTTCTTTAGGTGAAAATTGTGAAGGCAGAACTATTCCGGCAAGATATGGAATAATCAAAATGAGAGACGAAGGACGTTTATCTATGCCATTTGATCTTGCTGTTCATCATGGTAAATCAATAATAAAGATTCTTGAAAATAATTTTGATGGCTATTTGGATAAAGAAAATTTACACTTTACATATGGTAAAAATGACATATGGAAATGCTCTCTATATCCTGTTTCTTTTAATCATGATAAAGACTTAACTGAAAACGATAAGGAAAAACTGATAGAAAGATATAAAAAAAGAATTGATAACTTTATCAATACTGTCAAAAACTCCAAAAAAACTTTTTATATTTATAGTATATTTTGTTCGGATTTTAAAGATTTTGGACGTATGAAAAAACTATTGAATAGATATTCAGATAATTGTCATCTGATTGTGTTAAATCACAGAAATATTTTGCTAGATATAAAAGACCCACTGATAACCATTATTGATTCACCTTTCCCTAGCGAAGAATACAATTGGCATTTACCATCTTGTTATTTATCTGATGAGGGGATAGCATTCGAACGAACAAATCATTTCATCAATTAAGAAAATTATAGAATCAAACTAAAAACCGACCTTACAAGATGTCGCCAATTTTTATCTTGAACAATAAAATTTAATCTATAAAACTTTTTTTGAAAAAAAGCTTTTGACAACTCATATCGTAAAATTTCTACTAATTTTGCGATTTCATCGGCGGATTCACCAAAGATATTTTTAATTGATGGTTTGTTCAGGGGTCAACGCGTTATTAGCCAATTTTATGCATCCCTATATGAATAATGCAGCATTGTTTTTTTTCAATCATATTTATACAGTAAATCCTAATTTTTTTAAATTAAATACTTGTTTCATTGCGTCAGAAAAGCCTTCTTCAGGGAGGACACCCCGATTTTCAATCAATGGCCAAGCGAAAAAGTTATAACGTTCGTTATCGGGGGTTACATTGGAGAGATAACGCTCCGCATTTCCGCTAAAAACAATATCCGGTGAACACGCTTCAAAAACCTCGTTATGAAAATAGGGGCTTCTACACCATACAATATATTTATAAAAATAGGATAGATTTTTTAGTAAGGGTCTAAAGAATGAGTCTCCGAAAATAAGCAGTTTTTTCTCGTACAGCGCCTCTTCATTAATCAAGATGTCAAGTTTGCCATTATTTCCTATTTGCAATCCATTCGTCACATACAGAGTCTTTTTGTCAATATTGTATTGAACAATGGTTTCAGAGTGACTTGGGGTTAGTTTAACACCCAAATCACCAACAAAATCTGTTTTAAGTCGAATATTGTTTTGTGCATAATTTTTGTATTGCTCTTCTTCTGATTTTGTGCACCGAATCATTTGAAAAAGAATTTCAATATTACCGTAATGGTTGATATGGGTATCGGTTTTGGTGAAGTAGCGCTCCGCATTTTCAGGATCAAACTCGAAATAGGTAATCGGCAAATTTCTATCCAAACACTCTTGTTTATAGTGTTTTTTATACAATGAAGTCGCAGGTATTTCTGTTAAATGACGCAAAGCATAGAGCTTTTCAGGAAAAATAAAATGTTTATACTCAATTCCTTTATCGTTACATATTTGATTTCTGGTCGTAATGTTTTCATAAAAATTGATGATAGATTTTTGCTCAGGTTCTAGCTCACCTGTAAAAAACTTGGTTAGCCTCTGCTTTCCAGTCAGTAAAAATAAATACCCTTTTTCACCGCATAAAACTTCATTACTTTGGCAATCTTGATATGGTTCTGTAGATGATTTTGTGGGATTGAGTAGTTGATTGGATATTTGGTGGCGTAATGATTGAACGAGCATGGCTATCTCTAATGGAGACTCGCCTCGAACACCATTAGGGATATATTTTTCATTGATCATCCCTATGAGCTTTTGGATACTTGCAGGATCGGGATGTAGTAAATCATCTTCTGAAGCTATCTCACCCTCTTCATATTGTCGCTCTTCATACAAGCTTTTACCAAGACGTTCTTCCATCCAAGAAATATCTTCTTTATATAGTTCTAAAACAGGCACTATAGTTTTATTAGAAAAGCGTAATTTTTTGCGTCCAATTTTTTGAAGGTGCAAAACTAAATGTCTATTTACCTTTATATCATGCGTACCTTTTCCGTATTCAAAATTAAATTTTCTTAATAAAAATAATAAGCTCGCCGCTTCTTTTGACATTGCTTCATTTGCACGAATTATCTTGCTTTTATCAAGATTAATATCTAAATGATAGAAAAAATCTGAAACGACATCATTGTCTCGTAACAAACTAGGATCAAATTTCCATAAAGTTACATTATTTTTACCAAATACTATATCAAATTTTTCAAATTTTTCACGATAATTTGGGTAAAAAACTTGGGGGTCAAATGTTTTAGTAAAACCTTTTAAAGTTTCCTGAAAAGCACTTTCGATATAGCTATACGGTGGACGTACGTATGCTACAATCTGAATATCTTTAAAAAAATCACTTAAAAATAAACGTAGCTTTACTAAACCTTCTGGATCTAAATTTATAATGCCTTCACCTGAAATTATCATATTCTTTACCGTAGAACTATCTAGACTTTTATGTAGCATTAGCAATGTATCAGCATTAAAATCGCTGATTTCATCATCTCCGTACCCCAATTTTTTATGTATATGAAATTCTTTAGGGTTACTAGAAAATAAGCTGTATATTCTAGGGCCATGATTTGAATGATTTAAATCAAGATAAAAAAATGATTCATTTCGAAGTTCTTTATATAAAGTTTCTTGTATAGAACTAGAACCTGTTTTGTGCATCCCTATATGAATGATGCATCTCTCTTTTTTGATGATATTTGTCATTTTAATACAATATGATTTTCACGCAAAGTTTTTTCAAGCCTTTGTATTCGGATTGATTGTTGAAGCATAATTTCACATAGCCCAAACAATAACTTTTCACTATTCACCTCTACGGATTTAATAGCAGAAGCAGACCCTTTTACCGGTTCTTGACCTTGTACTTTTAAAAGCTCATTGAGTAATGTTCGGTCATTTTCGGTTGCTTCCATGACCATTTGCATATCATCGCTTTGAGGCAGGAGCGTTGCCATGTATTCAGCAGGTGAGATTTCATAAGTGGCTTTGCTGGCAATAACGCGATCAAATTGATCTGGTAAAACAGGATTTTCGTAGCGATTGTTAAACAAAGCTCGTAAAAAGAGCTCTTCATTGCTCAGAGATTCATTGGATCGGATGTTTTCAAATTTATCAGGATCGATATCACATAATTGTAAAAAATCCTTAACAGCATCTTTTACTGCATCCATGTTTCGAACTTTTAGTTGCCCCGGAAATTCATCTTCAATAATTTTTAGCGGTGTATAAAAGTTTGGCATACGGGCTTTAATCCACTCTTTAAATGGACGAATTTCACCCATATACGTTTTATGTTTGATTCCCCATTGGGCGTATGCTGAACGTGACCAAGAATCATATCTACGGACGTACGCTACAATTTCAATATCAATACCCAACTGTTCTATTTTTTTCAAACAAGGATGAAATCTTTGGTTTCTGCTGTAAAATGATTCATTGCTCCAAATGATGGTATGAATATTGTTGCGTTTTGCTGAAGAAAGTATAGATTTAAAAACTTCTAACAGCTGCTCATCTATTTCTTCATCGGTTAGCGCATGAAAATCTTCTATAGCAGCAGCTCTTTGCCAATCGTATATCCGCTCTTCTGCCCCCTCAAGCATTAACCCTACATACCATATCCCTTGTTTTTTAAGGAAATTTGAGTGCGCCTTTAGTGTTTGCTGAATAGAGGAGGTTCCCGTCTTCCCTGCACCTATATGAAATATTAGGCGAATTTTTCCCATTTTACTTCTTTAATCAAAATTTATATAATCATCTATGACGTAATGATGTATCATTTTTTCATTATAATTATATATTCTATCATGTCTTTAATACAATGTAAACAGATTTTACATTGTTTATTATTTTTTAGCTTTTGCTTTTTTAGACCTACGTCGTGTGCTTACTTTGGGTAATTCTACTGGAACAACAACAGATTGAATAACGTCAATTACCTGTGAAATAAGTGTTTCTTCGAATGCTATCCCCTCATCAGATAAATAGCAAGATGGCAAGTGCCAAGTGTATTCTTCGCTAGGGAAAGGAGCATCAATAATGGTTATCAGTGGATCTTTTATATCTAGTAAAATATTTCTGTGATTTACAATAATAAGATGAAAATCGTTACTGTAGTGAGATAATGCTTTTTTTAATCCTTCAAAATCGGAAAAATCTGTTTTAATTGTGCTGTAAAGAAAGAAACTTTTTTTCTTGTTTTTCAGCACTTGGGTGAAATTTTCTATTCGTTTTGTGTAAAGTTTTATTAGTTTTTGAAGGTCATCCCCACTGAAATCACGAGAATGATTAAAAACAATAGAGTATTTTGTATTTTTCCATATTTTATGTTCTGTGGAATAGTGAAAATTTTCTTCATTTGCACAACCCTCAAACTTGTTTTCCAAAATATTCAATACCGATTGTCCAAAATGGATAGCAGAATCAAAAACTAAAGGTAATCGTCCCTCTTCTTTCGTTTTGACTATTCCCCATCGAGTTGGTATGATAGTACTTAGTGCCGTTTCCCCCAAAGAGATCAAATTTATTTTTTCAAATAATTCATTTGACTGATTTTTAAGAGCTGTTGTTTCAATCTTTTTTGCATTCTCTTCTGTATAGTTCATAAACTCTGTCCTACCTTGTATGTTATTTTATTTTTTACCATTTCGTCCCCTTTTTATACACTGTGGCGTATGTGTATCCCCTGCCTTCGATTAAAGCAGGGGTGATTCTCTCGATAGCATGCATATACGATCCATCATATGGTAGCGGTTCGGGTTGGAGTATCGCATTTTTATCCAAATAAAAGAGATCTTTGATGGCATTTACGCGAGCCCAGAACATATTACCTATCGGAAAAATCGGTGTTTCGTTGATTTCTGGTAGATTCAACATTGTACACAACCCATCCATATATTCTTTATTTTCACCGATATCAATAACATGGTTATCATCAGGAAACACCAAACCAATTTTTTGGTCATTAAAAATAGAGAGTACGCTTTGCGCTCCATCAGCATCTCCAACTAGGTTTTCCATCAGAAAAGTTCTCCATCGATCTCCGATGCCCCCTTCAATGTCAAACGATTTTTTACTATGAAAATGACCGATAACTTCATAGTCACTGTTTAGTATCGTATCTTTTAATCCAAAATAGAGCGGACCGGAATCTCTACCGATATTATCAACAAAAACAACCTTTATATCTCGTGCGCTACACTCTGCAAAAGCATCTTTTACAATCTCTTCTACTCCTGTTTTCACAACAGTAATTAAGAGATCGTAAGTACCCGGTAAGTTTTTAAAATAGTGGACAAAAACATCTGCTAAGTCAATATAAAATAGATGTAAATGAACCGCATAGATAAAATCAATCTTTTCACCGATCTGCTCAACAGGGACTATTCTACAATCATGGGTATAAGGATTACCACTGGCAATAGCACTTTCAAGAGGGGTAAAATATGGATTTGCTTTATGCTCCATTAACCATTTTCCCTGAGAAAATCCTGGTAGTGGATTCGGATTCATTTTATGAAGTCCTTTGTGATAGAGGGAGACATAGTACATGATTGAGAGCCGTTCATCCTGAGACAACCCATAATATCCAGTATCAAAAATTTTATTATTTTGAATGAATTCAATAGATTTTAAATGTGAATGCTGCAGCTTTGATGCTCTGTTGATAAGGTTGTTTATGGAATCAATATATTCATCAAAATCAAGTTTATTTTTTACCAATTCAGCATTTGTGTTGTTTTTTGGTTTATTGCTTTGAAAGTACTCAACAATTTTCTCTGCCATTTCGTGAGTATCCAAAAAGTTGGCAATGATACATTCACCGTTGTGTTGTTCTAAGAATTCTACTGATCCGGATGCTTCTTTAAAGCATGCAATCGGTAAATTGTGTTCCATGGCGTCAATCACCACATTTGGAAATGGATCCATGCGTGATGTTAAACAAAAGATATCTGCTATTTTAAAAATATTATCCAAACTCTTTTGATGTTCCAGAAAAAACATATCATTTTCAAGTCCTAAATATTTGATTTCCCGTTTGAGCCAAACAGAATATGCCATATCGACTTCGGGGTTAAAGCCATCTCCAACCCATACGAACTTACAATCCCCTTTGTACTTTTGTTTGATATATCGCGCTATATATAAAAATAAATCAATCCCTTTTCTGATCTGCACATATCCTGAACCGACGATGATCTTGGTATCACTTTTCGTTTTGATACCAAATGTTTTGAGTAACTTTTCAGAAGTGTCATCATCGCCATAGCTATCAGGAAGAAATGGCAACTTACCCTGCGGGAATTGAGAAATATGATTAACTTCATTGGTAATTCCGGTTAATTTTTCAAGTTCATCTAATAGAGACATTTTTATAATATTGGCAGGGGTAATTACTTCAGAGGCAAATTTCAACGTATTGGTCATTTTACCAATAGGTCTGGTGTACTCTGAAAATTCATGTATTAAGGAGACGGTAGGGAGCATTACTTCAAATGAAGCTTGAAGTGTTGAATAGGTTTCTATGGAATTAAGTACAACACAGCTAATATCATAAGATTCAGATAGTTTTTTTAAAATATATACATAGGTAGTGTTTGATACTTTTTCCAATCCATCAATTAATAGAAAACAGCTATTTAAAAAAACATTATGAATCTCTTTTTTTCGTAATATCATATGAATAATATTATAGTGTGTTGCTAATCTATCAGCTATATTGTAACCTAATAACGGTGCGCCTGTAGCAGATGATTCATGGGAGACAAAAATGATTGTTTTTTTTGAAGGATTAAATTCTAAATTCCCTTTTTTGAGAAATTTTTTCTCATCGAATAGACCAACCCGCCCCTCGTTTTTACCATGATTAAGATAATGTAATAGCGGGTTTAGACCTGAGCTTTTTATATCAGGATAGGATGTAAGATAATAATTGGTATCAAAGCAAAGAGGGACAAGCGGAGTAAATTGACTCCAATTTTTTAGATAATCAATAATAGGGTCACTGCTTACATATGAATGGGTGTTTAAGCTGAAATATTGGCTCCAATCAATATTTTTTTCAACGATTTTCGTATATGTATTTTTTTCATTATTGTCCAAATCATCATAAGTAACTGATTCACATATGGTATTTATTACCGGATCGGATGAATATTTTACATACAATTGAAGAGTATTAGAAACAATGTTTCCAGAGTTTATCTGTCTCCCTTCAGTTTGGCCAAATAAAATATAATGGATTAGAGGAGATGCCCCGTTAGCATTGACATCGGCATGATGTTGTTTATACCATTTGGCATCAAATGAATTATTGGGATTTCTATCTTCTTTCATCCCAATGGCATAGTAGTGTTCTATTGCAGACATATCGGTTATACCAACATCAGGGTTTGTCCTTAGATAAAATTCTTCATCAAATAAACCACTTGTTAGAATTAAATTTTTAATTGAAGCATCCTTGTCCATGACAGTATCAACAAGACCCTGTGATGCGTTAGCCATTTGTTGCAACCCGTTAGTTTTACGTCCTTCTGCTTGACCGAATAAAATATAATGCACTAGCGGATTTGCCCCATCTGCGCTTACATCAGAATACTCATTTTTATACCATTGTGGATCGAAGTCTTGATTAGGTTTACGATTTTCATAGATTCCATAGCGTATAAAATGGAGAAGTAAACTTCTCCCAGCCGTTTTATGTGATGTTAAATCAGTATATGTTGAAATATAGTATGTTTCATTAAACAAACCACTTTCATCGATAATTCTATAAGCAGACTGTTCTTTAGGATTGATAAAACGATTCTCAGCCTCTCCATATTTCACAAAATGTTCTACGGCACTCATGCTATGCTCTGCAATATCGTTATAATGATTTTTATACCATTGTGTATCAAACATTGCATTTGGTTGACGATTTTCAGTTAAGCCAATAGATAAAAAATGGTCTAAAGTAGTAATATCCGATAGTAATACATCAGGATATGTGTCTAAATAAAAAGATTTATCAAATAATTTGGAGGCTATAATCTGTTCTTTTAGGGTCATTTTTTTTTGATTATTTTTTTTCTTTAACAAGGGTTATCCTTTTATCACTTTTTGTAAATCACGTAATGGTTTGGTATATATCCAACACTTACTCTCTTGAATCGTATTTAAATGTTCCAATACTTCATCAAGTTTTGATCGAAGCAATAGCAATTCTTCCTGTTTTTTTCTGTAATGCATATTTAAATCTTGAAGATTTATTACTTGTTCTGCGTTGGTAGCTTGAAGTGCTATATTGTGTGCTTCATGACTTGCTATCTCCTCTTGGAGAATAGTCATTTGTTGTTCCGCTTGTGCCTGTACTTCTTGGGCATTACTGAGTTGACTCTCTAGCTCTTGTTTTTGCCCTCGCAATGAAGCTATCACCGAAGCTTTGTGTTGAATCTCCGCCTCTTGTTGTTGCAGTGTCTCGTTTTGTTGTGCTACGTGTTCACTGTTTCTCTCGAGCTCTTGTGCTTGTTCTGCGTTGGTAGCTTGAAGTGCTATATTGTGTGCTTCATGACTTGCTATCTCCTCTTGGAGAATAGTCATTTGTTGTTCCGCTTGTGCCTGTACTTCTTGGGCATTACTGAGTTGACTCTCTAGCTCTTGTTTTTGCCCTCGCAATGAAGCTATCACCGAAGCTTTGTGTTGAATCTCCGCCTCTTGTTGTTG
>NZ_JAQTUH010000004.1:272772-280923 GCF_028710345.1 Sulfuricurvum sp.
GTGCTTCATGACTTGCTATCTCCTCTTGGAGAATAATCATTTGTTGTTCCGCTTGTGCCTGTACTTCTTGGGCATTACTGAGTTGACTCTCTAGCTCTTGTTTTTGCCCTCGCAATGAAGCTATCACTGAAGCTTTGTGTTGAATCTCCGCCTCTTGTTGTTGCAGTGTCTCGTTTTGTTGTGCTACGTGTTGGTCTTTTAAATAAATCATTTCAGATGTCAAAATAGTGTTTACAGAAGTAATATTATTTAATTCACAGTAAATATTTGGGAATCGTCCTTCTTTTTTGCCATGGCTTAAAAAATGTTCAAAAGGATCCTTACTGCTTCCTTTAATATCTTTATATTTGTTTAAATAATATTCTTTATCAAATGTAGTAATGTCTTTTATTTTTTCTAGGATAGAATTTTGTTCTTTCAACTGTCGTATAAAATCGAATAGTTCACTGTGTTGAAAAAAATCTAACGAAAAGAGAAAATCTTTTCGTATTTCATTTAAAATGTCATAATCAAAATTTTTCTCTTTTATGATTTTTAAAATTTTTTGCAAAAAGAGAGGTGTGTCTTGTGTGAAATTTTCTATTGAAATATTATTGTGTTTGACGGAGCTATCTATAAAGTCTTTTGTGATTTTTGACTTTCGTGATTTAGAAATTTCTAAGCCTGTAAATTGTTCTAGTGTCGTTAAAGTATTTTGAGTATTGTCAACAAGCTCATCGAATGATATAAAAAGTCTTTCATAGTTTTTACTAAAATAATTGGCGGATAAAAAATGTTTTGACCATAAAATCAAGCTTTTCTCATATGAAAAATCATCTCTTTTTTTTAATGAAGCTGCCACTTCTATTGGATTTCTATAAGGAATAATAATTTTTATTTCAATGCCAAGTTTTTTGCATGCTTCTTCCCAGATCGGAAAAAGAAGACATATTCGTGGATCTTTGATAACAAAATTCGATGAGTAACGAAATTCATTTTCAATTATTTTTTGAGCCTCAATAATATAAAGTTCTTTTTGCGATTGATCTAGTTTTGTAATGTCAAATCGATAATCACTCCATGATGATCCAAATTCATCTAGAATTTTTTCATTTAATCTATAAATAAAATTATTTTCAAAATAACCCTTAGGATTAGCATCGTTTGGCCACATTAGATCACTACCTAACTCAAGCCCCATGTAGTTTAAAACACCACTCACAGCGGATGTGCCTGAACGATGCATCCCTAAGACCATAATACATTTTTGCATGGTTTACTCTTTTTTATAGTGAAACATAATAAGTAGATTATATTTTAAAACAGCATAAAACACACTTAACAGGCTTCCATGTCAATTAATGTTAATGTGAGTTTCGGATAAGAGATGTGTGTGTTGTAGAGTTTAGAAGAGGGAGATGAGGTTCAACAATTATTTAAGTGCATTGAAAAAGCTATGCTGGTTTGTATAAGGATGACCTACGAAATTATTTGTAAAATTGGATAGTTTTATGGCAATTTCCATAATATGGAAAAAGATAGCTTCATGAGTTTTGAGCTGTTCTTAATGTCAAATATTCATGAAGTTTTTTTTCAATTACTGGTCCAGTTGGACGTAGGATATGTGCAACAGACATGAATAGTATTGCTTCTTCTAGATCTCTATTTTCGCGTTCCATGGCAGCATCTCTTAGTACATCGGGTATCCTTGTGTCATTAATATTTAAAGGCTGCAGATTACTACTATTATTATCTTGTATATTGCTATTTTCGAATTTAAATGATTCAGTATATTGCATAATAGTCTCTAAAAATAGAAAATAATCGGGATCTATTTCAGGAATTGTGCTCTCTAGGTATTTGTTCTCTTTAGAAAAAATTTGTAATTTTTTCTCCTTATTAAAAAAAGTGTTATTAATCCAATCAATATCTTTTGAAAATACTTTTTCTATGTGTTGATGGATCTTTTCAGAATAATAGATAGGGGTTTGTTTTTCTGGGTTGGCTTTAATCAGTCTGTCCGATATTAAACTACAGATATCCTCTCTCATGCCTTTACCGCGTGAAATATAGAGCTGATTTACGTATCGAAGTAACTCTGCCTCTTGAAGCGTTAAGGAGCGATTTACTTTATTTTCGTTAATTGCCGGAACATTTAAATTTGTTCGATCAATTGCTTCTAAAAAACTTTTATCTAATTGACTTTTTGCTGTATCATAATGAATAACTTTTATATTATCAAAAACGCTATGCCAGTTTCGTACAACTGAAAACTGTTGTAATGAATGACATAATATCGCATAATTTGAAAAGGTATTTGTGTATAGATGGCGTTTTATTAATTGTAGGTAAGATGAATACATCATGTCATAAACATCTCTAACATAAGCAATAATTACAGGCTCTAAATTAAGGCGAGTAAATAGCAATTTGAGTTCGATTAGTTGACTGTTGTTAAGACGTTGAAATGCTTCTGAAGAAAGTAAAATATCTTGATTGTCATTTATATGTCGGAGTAAATTAGTAAAAAATTCTTCCCCTTTTCCCTCCATAATAGCATTAGTCACACCGGCTGCATTTCCTGATGAAATGTCATATTCACCTAAGCGTTTTTGACCAAAAAGGGGATAGCTTAATCCATTTTTTTCTAAAAAATTAGCATTGTGATTTAGCCATAACTGTAAGGCAGAAGAGCCTGTTTTGCCACATCCTATGTGTAAATATATTTTTTTCATAGCTTAATTATGTCCTAACTTTAATATCTACAGAAAAATCTTCTCTATCTAATGTAAGATTAGAATTATAGTAGGGGTCCCCTTGTGTTAAGATTTTTTGATGATTTTTTTTCATATACTCAATCTCTTGTTGAAACCGTTTGATTTTTTCAGGATTATCTTCCGCACCACGTGAGATCGATTCATGGTGATACGCCTCGCAATAAGGGGTAAAAACATTTAAATATCCCGCTTCAACTAAGCGAAGACAAAAATCGACATCGTTAAACGCTATTTTTAAATCCACCTCGTTTAGTCCACCGACCGTATCATAAGCAGAACGTTTCACCATCAAACATGCCGCGGTCACCGAAAGAAGATTTTGGGAGATATTAAGACGGAAAAAATATCCGGGGTGCTCTTTTGGGAAATGTTTATGAGAATGTCCGGCAACTCCACCTAATCCTACAATAACCCCTGCATGCTGGATGGTATCATTGGGGTAATAGAGTTTAGCTCCTACCGCACCGATATCAGGGCGTTGGGAAAACTCTAACATCGACTCTATCCATTCGGGTGTAATGATCTCTATATCGTTGTTTAACAATACGATATGCTCACCTTTAGCATAAGTATGTACTGCATAGTTATTGATCTCAGAGTAGTTAAATGGTTTGTTGTACTCATAAAAATGAACCCTGCTATCTAGTTTTTCGAGTTGTTTCATCATCGAAAAAGTTGATGTTTCGGTACTGTTATTGCTGATACCGATAATCTCATAATTTTCGTAGGTTGATTTGTCGAGAATTGAATCAATACACATTTTAAGCAATTCAGGTTTGTCTTTAAATGGGATGATGATACTCACTAGAGGATCAAATTTAATGGCATATTTGACTCTATAGGTTCCAGGATACTTTCCGTTTTCAACTGTAGCATCAAGACTGCGCCGTTTGATTGTATTTTCTAAGGCTAGTTTTCCAGCCTCTTGGGCGTATGATTTATCGCTGAATTCTGCTGCGGTTGAACCCGGAATTTTTCGCCAATGGTACAGCACTTTGGGTATATGGACGATTTTATTGGTTTGTTCTAATACTTTGAGATAAAGATCATAGTCTTGTGAACCCTCTACTTCTGTGCTAAATCCACCAACAGTATCGATTAACTCTTTTTTAATGACTCCGAGATGGCTGATATAGTTTTGGCTTAAAATCATATCGGGGGCATAGTCAGGTTTATAGTGAACATCACTGTGTGTCCCGTTCATTTCGATCTTATCTTCATCGGAATAAATAAACTCTGCTCCCGATTCATTAATCGTTTTAGCTACTTCATAAAGAGCATCTACGGTTAGTTCATCATCGTGATCCATTAGCACGATGTACTCTCCGCTAGCCATTTTTAGGGCAACATTGGAGGCTTCGGAAATATTAACGTTTTTAGTAAGAAGCTCTATTTTTATTTTAGGGTCATTGATACTTTTTAAATACTCTATCGTATCTTTGTTGGTGCTTGCATCATCGACTATGCACAGTTCCCAATTCGGATACCATTGGCTTCGAACCGACTCTATCGCCATCTCTAGCCATTTTGGCTCTACGTTATATACTGGCATGATGATCGAAAATGTGAGGTTTTCGGAAATAGTGCCGATTACTTGACTTAATTCTTCATCTAATTCAGGTTCGGTGTAAAAGTAATTCGAATACCCTTTTAATCGTCGTGTTCCTCTAGTCATTTCTGTATAGCCATACACTAAAAAGTGCTCATATGGCATAGTGATCTCATGACGTTGCATCGCCGCTAAAATATCAGGATTGAGTGAGACGTATTTGCATTCAGAGAGAAATGGAATACGCGGATGTAATTTGCGCTCTCCTTTGCGTGCTTCATGAATACCACATCGGATAAAATGGTCCCATCCGTTTTCAAACTCTCCTATTTTTATTGCATCGTATACATCGGGATTAGCTTTTAAATAGTTTTTTTCATCAAATAATTTAGTAATATTTTTTAGAATTTCAGAAGATATCTCAAAAACATATTCTCCTTCCAGTAACCGTTCTCCTGATAAAAACTGGTGCATTCCATACTCTAAAAAATGGTGAAAAGGGGAAAAGGCTATAGTATTTTGTGCTGTTAGCTCAAGATCTGGATTTGCACGCAGATAATCGTTTTCACTCATATATGGAAAAGGATTGCCGATTCGACGAGTTCCATTTTTCACCTCGTCGTAACCGAAGAGAATGAAATGTTCTAAAGCATTTAAAAATTTTTCTTCTTGGATTGCTTCAGCGATATCAGGATTGGCTAATAGATAGCTCTCTTCACTAAAAACATCTAAGAATGGGAGTGGAATCTGCATAAATTTATTTAAAAGAGCATAAAACTCTTTTTGTAACATAAAATTAGAATTGATTTTTGTGGTATCTGATAAAGTTTTGGTAATTAGATATTCGTCTGTTTGATGGTTCAGTTGATCGAGATAATAGCACAAATATTTTTGTTGTAACAGTGAAAAGTTGGCTAAATTTTTATTCATTTGGTATTTTTTACCTATAGGTGAAATCTTCTCGATCTAAAGTAAGATTAGAATTATAGTAGGGGTCCCCTAAATTTAGTATCTTTTGATATTTTGATTGCATATAGTTAACTTCGTTTGCAAAGCGTAATTTTTTTTCATCGGTATCTTCTGCACCACGTGAGATTGATTCATGGTGATACGCCTCGCAATAAGGGGTAAAAACATTTAAATATCCCGCTTCAACTAAGCGAAGACAAAAATCGACATCGTTAAACGCTATTTTTAAATCCACCTCGTTTAGTCCACCGACCGTATCATAAGCAGAACGTTTCACCATCAAACATGCCGCGGTCACCGAAAGAAGATTTTGGGAGATATTAAGACGGAAAAAATATCCGGGGTGCTCTTTTGGGAAATGTTTATGAGAATGTCCGGCAACTCCACCTAATCCTACAATAACCCCTGCATGCTGGATGGTATCATTGGGGTAATAGAGTTTAGCTCCTACCGCACCGATATCAGGGCGTTGGGAAAACTCTAACATCGACTCTATCCATTCGGGTGTAATGATCTCTATATCGTTGTTTAACAATACGATATGCTCACCTTTAGCATAAGTATGTACTGCATAGTTATTGATCTCAGAGTAGTTAAATGGTTTGTTGTACTCATAAAAATGAACCCTGCTATCTAGTTTTTCGAGTTGTTTCATCATCGAAAAAGTTGATGTTTCGGTACTGTTATTGCTGATACCGATAATCTCATAATTTTCGTAGGTTGATTTGTCGAGAATTGAATCAATACACATTTTAAGCAATTCAGGTTTGTCTTTAAATGGGATGATGATACTCACTAGAGGATCAAATTTAATGGCATATTTGACTCTATAGGTTCCAGGATACTTTCCGTTTTCAACTGTAGCATCAAGACTGCGCCGTTTGATTGTATTTTCTAAGGCTAGTTTTCCAGCCTCTTGGGCGTATGATTTATCGCTGAATTCTGCTGCGGTTGAACCCGGAATTTTTCGCCAATGGTACAGCACTTTGGGTATATGGACGATTTTATTGGTTTGTTCTAATACTTTGAGATAAAGATCATAGTCTTGTGAACCCTCTACTTCTGTGCTAAATCCACCAACAGTATCGATTAACTCTTTTTTAATGACTCCGAGATGGCTGATATAGTTTTGGCTTAAAATCATATCGGGGGCATAGTCAGGTTTATAGTGAACATCACTGTGTGTCCCGTTCATTTCGATCTTATCTTCATCGGAATAAATAAACTCTGCTCCCGATTCATTAATCGTTTTAGCTACTTCATAAAGAGCATCTACGGTTAGTTCATCATCGTGATCCATTAGCACGATGTACTCTCCGCTAGCCATTTTTAGGGCAACATTGGAGGCTTCGGAAATATTAACGTTTTTAGTAAGAAGCTCTATTTTTATTTTAGGGTCATTGATACTTTTTAAATACTCTATCGTATCTTTGTTGGTGCTTGCATCATCGACTATGCACAGTTCCCAATTCGGATACCATTGGCTTCGAACCGACTCTATCGCCATCTCTAGCCATTTTGGCTCTACGTTATATACTGGCATGATGATGCTGAAGAAGATAGCACTCGAAAGGGGGTCGATCTCTGGTCTAAATTTTGGAGGAAAATAAAAATATTTTTTATTATTAGGGAGTTTTCGTAAACCCGTTCGTATCTCATGTGCACCTAATAACAAAAAGTGCTCAAAAGGAGAAACCATATTTCCTTGTTTTAATTCTTGAAAAATATCGTGAAAGTAAAAAACATATTCGCATTCATTGATAGCAGGAACATCGGGATCAATTTGACGATTCCCCTGTCGAATTTCATGAATACCGCATCGGATAAAATGCTCCCATTCATTTTTAAATTTCCCCTCATTTATCGCATCGGATATATCTGGATTGGCATCTATATATTTGGTAACTGAAAAAATCATTTTCAGTTTTTTCAATAGATTTTTAGTTATACCGAATGGGTAGCTTCCTCCAATATTACGTCGTTTATCGATAAACTCTTGATATCCGTTTTCTAAAAAATGCTGGTATCCACTTGTGAGTTCTTTTTTTTCTACCAGCAGGCGGATATCGTTGTTGTTTTGAAGGTAGTCATTTTCGGTAATAAAGGGAAATTCATTTCCTATTCTTCGTCTACCCTCTAATATCTCATCATAGCCGTATAAAATAAAATGTTCTCTAGGATTTTTAAATATCTTTTGTTCTATTGCTGATTGAACATCAGCATTTGCAATGAGATAGCTTTTGGTATCAAAAGCATACCAAAACACTTGTGGAATTCTCTCTGCTTTTTCTTTTAATACGGATGCCATTAAAGGATCTTTAGCCATTTTTTGTTTTATAAGTAATTGAAAATGGAGATATTTTTTTTGAAGATTTGATGTATTAAAAAAAGTAGATGATTTATAGTGACCAAAAAAATGGGCTTCTTTTATTTGCGTATATTCAATCATTAATCGAGAAGTCATTCCATCCCAGCCATGCTTATGATAGCGGGCATAGGATTTGCGAAAAATTCGGTCTGCCTTAATCCCTTGTCGATAGTCATTCCAAGAAATTTTTGAAGCTATTTTTAAAAAAGTGATCCAATTTATACTATTCAACTCATTATCTTTTACTTAATTTTGTGTTTTAAAGTATATCTTGGACTTCCTTAGAGTGTCATTATTAGTGTTTATACTACCGTAAAGTCCACACTTGTAACCGTCGGGTGTCCTGTTAGAGTAGCAAACTGAACCGCTGCGGTTGCTCCACTACCATCGGCATCATAGCTGAGTGTTCCGGTAGTAGTGTTATAGAGAATGTAATCATTAGCATCGGTTGCCGTACCGGTTGCATTGGCTTTTAAGAAAGCAGTATTGAGTGCACCTGTTGTTGTGAG